>NZ_PTXM01000026.1:0-126481 GCF_004343765.1 Burkholderia sp. SRS-25 | reverse complement strand
AACGGGCGCCGGCGCGGTATCCGCGCGCGGCAGCGCCCGCCGGCCGCGCGCGACCGGGATCGTCCCGCGCCGATGGTAAAATGCCGGATTCTCCCTCCCCTCGCTCGACCCGGCCCCAAGGCCCGCCCGATCATGTCCGACACTCGTCCCGATACGCTTTTCGCCCTCACCGCGCTTTCGCCCATCGACGGCCGCTACGCCAGCAAGACCGAAGCGCTGCGCGACTGGCTCTCCGAAGCCGCCTTCATGCGCCACCGCGTCACCGTCGAGGTGCACTGGCTGATCGCGCTGTCGCGCGCCGGCTTCGCGGAAGTCCCGCGCTTCTCCGATGCGTCCGAACAGTTCCTGCTACAGCTCGCCGAGCGCTTCACCGCGCACGACGCCGCCCGCATCAAGGACATCGAGCGCGTGACGAACCACGACGTGAAGGCCGTCGAATACTGGCTCAAGGAATCGGTGAAGGGCCAGGAAGAACTCGAAAAGGCCAGCGAATTCATCCACTTCGCGTGCACGTCGGAAGACATCAACAACACGTCGCACGGCATGATGCTCGCCGGCGCGCGTGAACACGTGATCCTGCCGGCGCTGCGCACGGTCTACCAGCGCCTCGTCGCACTCGCGCACGCGCACGCCGAGCAGCCGATGCTGTCGCGCACGCACGGCCAGCCGGCCAGCCCGACGACGCTCGGCAAGGAACTCGCGAACGTCGCGGCCCGCCTCGCCCGTGCGATCACGCGCATCGAGAAGGTCGAGATCCTCGGCAAGATGAACGGCGCGGTCGGCAACTTCAACGCGCATCTGTCGGCCTATCCGGAATTCGACTGGGAAGCGTTCTCGCGCGACGTGATCGAGAACCACCTGAAGCTCACGTTCAACCCGTACACGATCCAGATCGAGCCGCACGACTACATGGCCGAGCTGTTCGACGCCGTGGCGCGCGCGAACACGATCCTGCTCGACCTCGACCGCGACGTGTGGGGCTACATCTCGGTCGGCTACTTCAAGCAGAAGACGAAGGCCGGTGAAATCGGCTCGTCGACGATGCCGCACAAGGTCAACCCGATCGATTTCGAGAACTCGGAAGGCAACCTCGGCCTCGCGAACGCGACGCTGCGCCACCTCGCCGACAAGCTGCCGGTGTCGCGCTGGCAGCGCGACCTGACCGACTCGACCGTGTTGCGCAACATGGGCGTCGCGCTCGGCTACTCGCTGCTCGCGTACGACTCGCTGATCCGCGGCCTCGACAAGCTCGAAGTGAACCCGCAGCGCCTGAACGAAGACCTCGACAACTGCTGGGAAGTGCTCGCCGAGCCGGTGCAGACGGTGATGCGCCGCTACGGGATCGAGAACCCGTACGAGCAGCTGAAGGAACTGACGCGCGGCAAGGGCATCACGCGCGAAGCGCTGCAGGAATTCGTCGCCACGCTCGCGATCCCGCAAGAGGCGAAGGATCTCCTGCTCGCGATGACGCCGGCGTCGTACATCGGCAAGGCCGTCGAACTCGCGAAGCGGATCGCGTAAACGCCGCCGTCTCCGCATGTAAAAAGCCCGATGCGAGCAATCGCATCGGGCTTTTTTGTTGCCTGCCGCTGCGGCATCAGAACGAGATCATCCGCCCCGGGTTGAGCGCGCTCATCACGCTCATCGCGGCCTTCGCGGCGGGAATCGCGATCGGCGACAGCTGGCGGCCGAGCGGAATCGCGCGATGGTCGATGCCGGTCAGCATCGAGAAATCGTCGTTGCGTCCGACGAAATCGTCACAGATCGCCTTCCCGATCCGCACCGTCTGCGCGACGCCGTGGCCGCTCCAGCCCTGCACCATGTACATCGGCACGCGGCCGTCGGTCTTGCGGCTGTCGGTCGCGCCGTTCAACGTGAAGTCGCTGACGCCGCTCCAGCAGTAGTCGAGCGCGAACCGGCCGTCATGCTGCGGGAACACCGTGTTCAGCCGCGTCAGCAGATATGCGTTGACGTCCGGCTGCGCCCAGCAACTGCCGGTGCCCTGCCCGCCGAACAGCAGGCGGTTGCCGCGGACCGGCCGGTAATAGTCGATCTGGAACTGCGTGTCGTACACGGGCATGCCGGCCGGCATAAGCATCGCGACGTCGACGTCGAGCGGCGCCGTCACGCTCACATAGGTAAAGAACGGCACCGTGGTCGCCGCGCCGTCGTCGAGCAGCCGGAACGTCGTGTTGTGCAGCGCGAGCACGACGCCGCGGCGCGCGGTGATCGTGCCGCCCGGCGTCGTCGCGACGACGCCGTCCGGCGTCTCGTCGAGCTCGAGCACCTCGGTGCCCTCGAACAGCGCACCGCCGTTCAGCCGGAAGCCGTGCACGAGGCCGCGCACCAGCGCGAGCGGATGAATCTGCCCGCCGAGCGCGTCGATCGCCGCGCCGTGGTACAGCCCCGAGCGCACGTAGTCGTCATGCAGCTGATGGCGGCCGACGAGCGTCACGCCCGCGTCGCCGAGATGGCGGCGCGCATCCGCGCCGTCCAGTAACGCGCTCATGTGGCCCGGGTGGACCGCCGCGGTGATATGACCGCGCTTGCGATCGAGTTCGAGCGCGTAACGTGCGCCGATCGCATCGATCAGGTCCATCGATTCGGCCGACGCAAAGCGCCACAGCCGCTTCGCGTCGTCGTGCGACAGGTAGTCGATCATGTCGGCGGCTTCCCAGCGCGCGAGGCCGGGTGTCAGTTGCCCGCCGTTGCGGCCCGATGCGGCCGAGCCGACGTGATGCTTGTCGACGAGGATCGTATCGACGCCCGCTTCCGCGAGATGCAGCGCGGCCGACGCGCCGAGCAGGCCCGCGCCGATCACGAGCACGTCGCAGACGGCATCGTGCGCGAGCGGCGCGCTGTTCGCGTGACGCGACAGCGACGCCTCGTACCAGTTCGCCGGGCGCTCGCCGTCGTAGCGGGCCGGGTCGCACCAGTTCCAGTTGTCTTTTTCGATGTTCAGTTGCGTTTGTTCGAAACGCGACTCGCCCTGGATCAGGGGTGTGTTATTGGAAGTCATGATTGCACTTGCATGGTCTTGGGCCGCCTGTCGAAGAGCCTTCTGGCTTCGCGGGTGGGGCAGCCGGTTCCACATGGGTGTCAACGAGAAAAGAGGCGCGATGGCCCGTGTTGACGGCGGGCACGCTCGTGCCGCCTGGATCCCGGACTGTGCGAAAGCACGTATTGAAAGGTGCCGGGACACCCAATTTCTACACCGCAGAAATAATTCTACAGTGTAGAATAAGCTTTCGTCAAGTTTACAGCCGGTGTCGCACCGGCACGCCAGCCCGCATCGATGAAAGACAAACCCGCCCAAGGCCCGCGCGGCCTCGACAAGGATGCGATCGTCGCGGCCGCGCTCGCGCTGCTCGAAGACGTCGGCGAAGCCGCATTCAGCGTGCGCAAGCTCGCGCAATCGGTCGGCTGCGACCCGATGAGCGTGCTGTACCACTTCAAGTCGAAGGAAGGCCTGAGCCGCGCGATCGCGAACGCGCTGTCGCGCTCGCTCGTACCGGTCGATGCCGCGCTGCCGTGGCGCGAACGGCTGCGCGACCTCGCCCGCCAGTACCGCGCGCTCGCGCTGCGCTACCCGGCCGCGTTCGCGCTGCTGCAGCGGCACATGAGTACCGGGCCGGCCGATCTCGCGCACATCGAGGCCGTGCATCGCGCGCTGGCCGACGCCGGCATCCCGCGCGCGGCGCTGCCGTCGGTATGCGTCGGCTGGTATGCGAGCGTGATCGGGCTGGCCGCGGCCGAAGCCGGCGGCCTCACGCGCGCCGCGAACGACGTCGAGCTCGCGGAGATGGAAGCGTTGTCAGACACCGCGCATCCGCTCGTCAAGGCGGCCGCCCCGCTCTATGCGCAGCTCGATCCGGCCGCCGTGCACGACACGATGCTCGACGTGCTGCTCGACGGCATCGCGAAGCAGGCGGCGTGACCGGCCCGCGGCCTCCGCGCCATCAACGAAAAAGGCGCCCGAAGGCGCCTTTTTCATGACGATTGCCGCGAACCGCGCTCAGTGCTGCTGTGCGATGCCGATCTTCAGCATGACCTGATCGACGATCTGTTCGGGCGTCAGCTCGATGCTGACCTCGATCGCTTCGTCCGGGCCCGGCTCCTCGAGCGTGTCGAGCTGGCTCTTCAGCAGCGACGGATCGAAGAAATGGCCGGTGCGGCTCTTCAGGCGCTCGTGCAACATCTCGAACGAGCCCTTCAGATACACGAACCGCACGTCGGTGTCGGTGCCTCGCAGCACGTCGCGGTACGACCGCTTCAGCGACGAGCACGTGAACACGGCCGTCTCGCCCGCGCGCTGCTTTTCCTCGATGGCCGCGCGGATCGTGCGCAGCCACGGCCAGCGGTCGTCGTCGGTCAGCGGAATGCCGTTGTGCATCTTTTCCTTGTTCGCCGCGCTGTGAAACGCGTCGCCATCGGTATAGCTGCACGACAGGCGTTCCGCCAGCATTTCGCCGATCAGCGACTTGCCCGCGCCCGACACGCCCATTGCGATCAGAATCATTGACTACCCCTTGTTACAGAACCACGCTCAGCAGCAGCGTAAAGCTCAGACCGAGCACCGAGATGATGGTTTCAAGCAGCGACCAGGTCTTGAAGGTCTGGCCCACCGTCATCCCGAAATATTCCTTGATCAGCCAGAAGCCGCCGTCGTTCACGTGCGAGAAGATCAGCGAGCCCGAGCCCGTCGCGAGCACGAGCAGCTCCGGCCGGACCGACGCGCCCGACGCCGCCGCGATCGGCGCGACGATGCCGCAGGCCGTCGTCATCGCGACCGTCGCCGAACCCGTCGCGAGACGCATCAGCGCCGCGACGAACCAGCCGAGCAGCAGCGGCGACAGGTTGGCATGCTTCGCGGTCTCGACGATCTGCTGCGAGATCCCGCTGTCGCGCAGGACGCCGCCGAAGCCGCCGCCCGCGCCGACGATCAGCGTGATGCCGGCGATCGGCGCCAGGCACTCGCTGCAGAACTTCTGGATCTGGTCGCGGTTGAAGCCCTGCTTCGCGCCGAAGGTCCAGAAGCTGACCAGCACGGCGATCAGCAGCGCGACGTCGGAGTTGCCGGCGAAGCGCAACAGGTTGTTCGGCAGCGACTTCGGCGTGAACACCAGGTCGGCCCAGCTGCCGACCAGCATCAGCACGACAGGCAGCAGGATCGTGAACAGCGTGATGCCGAAGCTCGGCAGTTCGCGCTTGCGGCCGTCGGTGTTCGTATCGACGAACTGCGCGGCGAGCGGATTGTTTTCCGGCAGCTTCACGAACTTCGAGATCGTCAACGCGAACAGCGGGCCCGCGATGATCGCGGTCGGCACGCCGACGACCAGGCCGAGCGCGATCGTCTTGCCGATATCGGCACCGTATTGCTGAACAGCCAGTAGCGCGGCCGGGTGCGGCGGGATGAGCCCGTGCACGACGGACAGACCGGCCACCATCGGCAGGCCGACGACGAGCAGCGACTTGCCGGTGCGCTTCGCGACGTTGAACGCGATCGGGATCAGCAGCACGAAGCCGACTTCGAAGAACACCGGCAGGCCGACGATGATCGCGACGAACATCATCGCCCAGTGGATGTTCTTTTCACCGAACCAGTCGATCAGCGTGGTCGCGATCCGTTCGGCGCCGCCCGATTCGGCCATCATCTTGCCGAGCATCGTGCCGAGGCCGACGACGATCGCGATGTGGCCGAGCGTACCGCCGGTGCCCGTCTCGAACGACTTGACGATCTTGTCCATCGGCATGCCGACGACGAGGCCCAGGCCGAGCGAAACGATGATCAGCACCAGGAACGGGTAGATCTTGAAGCGCGCGATCATCAGGATCAGCGCGGCAATCGCGATCAGCGTGAATACGAGCAGCATGCTGCCTTGGACAGCCCCCATGTGGCACTCCTCCTAGAATTGTTCGAACCGGGCGAGTTGTTGCGAGTATGCCCGGCTATGCAGGTCTCCGAAACACGGGGGGTACCCACCCCGTCAGGACGCTGAATTTTACTTATCTTTGCGGCCCGCGGATAGAACCGGTTCCATCAGCAAAAACCCTCGGAAAAACAAGCACTAACGCTCGCTTTCCGAGGGTTAAGGGCCTGTTCGCGCCAGTAACGGGCTTGCGCTGGCCGCCAGAAGGGCCGAGCGCAAGGAATGCGACGAAGCGAATACTCGACGTATTCGCAAGGCGCATGACGCCGCGATCGGCCCTTCTGGCGGCCAGCCCGACGAATGATTGTTCCATAAACAGGGGAACGAGCCTCTCCGCCCACATTGCGGCGTCGTTCGTCGCTTGTTTGGCTCGGCCAAACGGCGCTCCTCACTCCTTGCACGCGCCCAAAGGAAGTCCCCTTGGGGGACGGGCGGAGAGGCTCGTTCGCAAGCCCGTTACTGGCGCGAACAGGCCCTTATCATCTCGTACAAGTCTTAACGGGGAAGCTGGCTCGCGGCTTGCGCGAGGCGCGTGACTTCGGCCCAGTCCTGCGCGGCGAGCGCGGCTTTCGGCGTGAGCCACGAGCCGCCGACGCACACGACGTTCGGCAGTTTCAGGAAATTCGGCGCGGTTTCGACCGTGATGCCGCCGGTCGGGCAGAACTTCAGTGCCGGGAACGGGCCGTGGAACGCCTGCAGCATCGGCACGCCGCCCGCCTGCTGCGCGGGGAAGAACTTCACGATCTCGTAGCCGAATTCGAGCGCCTGGATGATGTCGCTCGGCGTCATCACGCCCGGCAGCAGCGGCAGGCCCGCGTCGAGCGACGCGAGGTGCAGCTCCTTCGTCAGGCCCGGCGACACGCCGAACTTCGCGCCCGCGCGCTTCGCCTGCTCGCAATGCTCGGGCTTCGTGATCGTGCCGACGCCGACGACGATGTCGTCCGCGAGCTGGCTGGCGCGCTGGATCGCTTCCAGGCCGGCCGGCGTGCGCAACGTGATCTCGAGCACCTTCACGCCGCCTGCGTGCAGGGCACGCGACACGTTTTCGCCCTGCTCGACCGAGTCGAATGCGAGCACCGGAATGACCGGGCCCAGCTTCACGATTTCAGCAATCGTCTTCATAGAATTAGCTCCTTGAAATTCATGCGGCGACGTGGGCGGCCGTTTCGCCGACCAGCGCGCCAAAAACCGATGCGCCCTGCTCGGCCGGCGCGGCGGCCGCGCGGAACACGCCGAACAGTTCACGCCCGAAACCGACCTCGTTCTCGGCCTGATGCAGCGGCTGCGCGACCGGGCGCGCCTGCCACTCGGCGGCGTCGACCTCGATGTCGAGCACGCCTGCTTCCGCGTCGATCACGAGCGTATCGCCCGTCTTCACCTTGCCGAGCGGGCCGGCCAGCAACGCTTCCGGCGACACGTGGATCACGGCCGGCACCTTGCCCGACGCGCCCGACATGCGGCCGTCGGTGACCAGCGCGACGTGGAAGCCCTGATCCTGCAGCACGCCGAGCAGCGGCGTCAAACGGTGCAGCTCGGGCATGCCGTTCGCGCGCGCGCCCTGGAAGCGCACCACCGCGACGAAATCGCGCTTCAGCTCGCCGCGATCGAATGCTTCCTGCACGGCTTCCTGCGAATCGAACACGATCGCGGGCGCCGTCACCTTGCGGTGCTCGGGCGCGACCGCCGAAATCTTGATCACGCCGCGGCCGAGGCGCCCCTGCATCAGGCGCAGGCCACCGTCCGGCTGGAACGGGTCGCGGATGCCGCGCAGCACCTTCGTATCGTGGCTCTCGGCCGCGCCGTCGACCCACGTCAGCTTGCCGTCGATCAGCTTCGGCTCCTTCGTGTAGTGCGCGAGACCCTTGCCGGCGACCGTCGTCACGTCCTCGTGCAGCAGCCCGCCTTCGAGCAGGTTGCGTACCAGGAAGGCAACCCCGCCCGCCGCGTGGAAATGGTTCACGTCGGCCTTGCCGTTCGGATAGATCTTCGCGAGCAGCGGCACGACCGCCGACAGTTCGTCGAAATCGTTCCAGTCGATCAGGATGCCGGCCGCGCGCGCGATCGCGACGAGGTGCAGCGTGTGGTTGGTCGAGCCGCCCGTCGCGAGCAGCGCGACGATCCCGTTGACGATCGCCTTCTCGTCGATCACGTGGCCGATCGGCGTGTAGTGGCCACGCTCGACGGTCAGGTCGAGCACGCGGCGCGCGGCCTCGGCCGTCAGCGCGGTGCGCAGCGGCGTATGCGGGTGAACGAAAGCCGAGCCCGGCAGGTGCAGGCCCATCAGCTCCATCAGCATCTGGTTGCTGTTCGCGGTGCCGTAGAACGTGCAGGTGCCGTGGCCGTGATACGCGGCCGATTCGGCTTCGAGCAGCGCGTCGCGGCCAACCTGGCCGGTCGCGAACTGCTGGCGGATCTTCGCCTTGTCGTCGTTCGACAGGCCGCTCGTCATCGGGCCGGCCGGCACGAAGATCGTCGGCAGGTGGCCGAACTGCAGCGCGCCGATTAGCAGGCCCGGCACGATCTTGTCGCAGATGCCGAGGCAGAGCGCCGCGTCGAACATGTTGTGCGTGAGCGCGATCGCCGTACCCATCGCGATCGCTTCGCGCGAGAACAGCGACAGCTCCATCCCCGGGTTGCCCTGCGTGACGCCGTCGCACATCGCCGGCACGCCGCCCGCGAACTGCGCGACGCCGCCGTTCTCGCGCGCAGCCGCCTTGATGATCTCGGGGAAATCCTTGTACGGGGCATGCGCGGACAGCATCTCGTTGTACGAGGACACGATGCCGATGTTCGGCTCGCGGATCGCCTTGATCGAGAACTTGTCGTTACCCTCGAGGCCGGCGAAGCCGTGCGCGAGGTTCGCGCACGACAGCGCGCCGCGCGCCGGGAACTTGCCCTGCGCGCCGTCGATGCGCTGCAGATAGGCGGAACGGGTCGATTGGCTGCGTGCGATCACGCGTTCGGTGACCTTCGCCAGAGTGGGGTGCAGCGACGTCATGCTGGGCGCTCCTGTATGCCGGCCGACACCGGCGGTTGGAATCGTGGGGACGGTCGAACACGTCGACGGAACGAAGCCAGTCTAGTAGAAAAACTACAAGCACGCAATGTGGAATCAGTGGTCCGCAACCGTCATTCCCGCTACCAGTAAGGCAATACCTAGTAAAAACCCTAACCCCTCGCTCAGAAGGCACTCCAGGCGCGCTAGTATTTTCATGTAGATTTTCTACAATTCGATTGCGATACACTCGCTCATCCGAACCCGATTTCCGCCTGCCTCCCCATGCTGCCCCGCATTGAAGCGATCCGCACCGAGTTGCGCCCGTCCGAGCGCAAGCTCGCCGACTACATCCTCGCCGCGCCGCGCGAGGTGCTCGACCTCGCGATGACCGAGCTGTCGACGCGCGCGGGCGTCAGCCAGCCGACGATCGCCCGCTTCTGCCAGGCGCTCGGCTGCAGCGGCTTTCGCGAATTCAAGATCCGGCTCGCGCAGAGCGTCGCGCCGGGCGTGTCATCGGTCTATCGCGACGTCGAGCCCGACGAACCGGCGCCCGGCATCATCGGCAAGGTGTTCGACCGCACGATCGGCGCACTGATCGAGGTGCGCAACAGCCTGTCCGCCGGCAGCGTCGCCGATGCGATCGGGCTGCTGTCGAACGCGTCGCGGATCGAGTTCTACGGCGCCGGCGGCTCGGGCATCGCCGCGCAGGACATCCAGCACAAGTTCTTCCGGCTCGGCGTGCCGAGCGTCGCGTATTCGGATCCGCACACGTTCTCGATGTCGTCGGCGCTGCTTGGCCCGCACGACGTCGTCGTCGCGATCTCGAACACCGGCCGCACGCGCGACATCGTCGACGCTGCGCGCTCCGCGCTCGCGTGCGGCGCGAAGGTCGTCGCGATCACGCAGAGCCATTCGCCGCTCGCGAAGCTCGCAACGGTGAGTCTCGCGTCGAACGTGGCGGAAGAAACGGACGTGTTCTCGCCGATGACGTCGCGGATGTCGCATCTCGCGATCGGCGACATCCTCGCGGTCGGCGTCGCGCTGTCACGCGGCCCCGCGCTGATGGAACGGGTCGGCCGTGCGAAGGAGGCGATCACGCGCCGCCGGATCGACGACGGTACGAAGGATTGAGCAGACGCCCGCGCCGATCGCTCGCACGAACCGTAAACGACAAACGGCGCCCCGCGGGGCGCCGTTGCGCATCAGGCAGCGCCGGCAACCGCGCCGGCGAGGTTGCTCAGAACGGCTTGATCACGACCAGCGCAACCGCCGCGAGCATGCCGAGCACCGGCAGCTCGTTGAACACGCGATACCACTTGTCGGTGCGGCGGTTCTCGCCACGCTCGAACACCCGCAGCAGGTGCCCGCAATATGCGTGATAGACGATGAGCAGCAGCACGACCGTCACCTTCGCGTGAATCCAGCCCTGCCCCTGCCCGATGCCGATCGACAGCCAGAGCCACAGCCCGCAGGCCAGCGCCGGCACCGCGATCATCGTCATGAAGCGGAACAGCTTGCGCGCCATCAGCAGCAGGCGACGCACGGCGGCCGGATCGGTCTCCATGGCCAGGTTCACGTAGATGCGCGGCAGGTAGAACAACCCTGCGAACCACGCGGCGATCAGAACGATATGGAACGTCTTGACCCAGAGCATCGCCATCGGTTGTGTGCCTCGCTGTTTACTGGCGGCCTTCGCCGTGTCCGAGCACGACGTACTTCAGCGACGTCAGCCCTTCCAGGCCGACGGGGCCGCGTGCGTGCAGCTTGTCGTTCGAGATGCCGATTTCCGCGCCGAGGCCGAACTCGAAGCCGTCCGCGAAACGCGTCGACGCGTTGACCATCACGCTCGCCGAATCGACTTCGCGCAGGAAGCGCATCGCGCGGTCGTGATCCTCGGTGACGATCGCGTCCGTGTGGTGCGAGCCGTAATGGTTGATGTGCTCGATCGCGGCGTCGAGGCCGTCGACGACCTTGATCGCGAGCACCGGCGCGAGATACTCGGTGTGCCAGTCTTCCTCGGTCGCGTCGACGAGCGGGCCGACGCCCGCATCGGCGAGCGCCGCGCGCGCGGCCGCATCGACGCGCAGCTCGACCTGCTTGTCGCGATACAGCTTGCCGAGCGGCGGCAGCAGCGTTGCCGCGATACCGCTCGACACGAGCAGCGTCTCCATCGTGTTGCAGGTGCCGTAGCGGTGCGTCTTCGCGTTGTCGCAGACGGTCAGTGCCTTGGCAAGATCGGCGCGATCGTCGACGTACACGTGGCAGATGCCGTCGAGGTGCTTGATCATCGGCACGCGTGCCTCGTTGATCAGGCGCTCGATCAGGCTCTTGCCGCCGCGCGGCACGATCACGTCGACGTATTCGGTCATCGTGATCAGCTTGCCGACCGCCGCGCGATCGGCCGTCGCGACGACCTGCACCGCATCCTGCGGGAGACCTGCCGCCTCGAGCCCTTCGCCGATCAGCTTCGCGAGCGCCGCGTTCGACTCGAGCGCTTCGGAGCCGCCGCGCAGGATCGTCGCGTTGCCCGACTTCAGGCACAGCGCGGCCGCGTCGATCGTCACGTTCGGGCGCGATTCGTAGATGATGCCGATCACGCCGAGCGGCACACGCATCTGGCCGACCTGGATGCCGCTCGGGCGGTACTTGAGGTTGCTGATCTCGCCGATCGGATCGGCCAGCGACGCGACCTGGCGCAAGCCTTCGACCATCGTCTTCAGCGCCTTGTCCGACAGCGTCAGGCGATCGACGAACGCGGCATCCAGCCCCTTTTCACGGGCACGGGCGACATCGCGTGCATTCGCATCCTTCAGCACCTGTGCGTCGCGTTCGATCGCACGCGCCACGGCGTCGAGCGCCGCGTTCTTCGCCGCCGTGCTGGCGCGCGCCATCGCGCGGGAAGCGTGCCGGGCGCGACGGCCCAGGTCGGTCATGTACTGATCGATATCCATCGTGTGACTCGAGAAGCGCGCCGCGCTGGGCGGCATGAATTCGTGGGGAAGCGTGAGCGGCGGCGGCCGGAGAGCCGCGCCAGCTATCGAAACATTGTAAGCGGGTTGCGCAGCGCGCGCTGAAGGCCCGAACGGGACTTAGCGTCGCACGCGCCCCGCGGTCGGCGGTCGCTCGCCGCGGGCACCGGCCACCGTCATCGCGAGCTGGAACAGCCCGTCCCACGGATCGGGCGGCGGTTCGTCCTGCGTGCGGCGCCCAGGCGTGACGGCCGTGAGCCCCTTGACCTGACGGTCGAGCTTCGCGGCAAACGCGAGCGCCTTCTCCAGCACGGCTTCGGACACGCGATTCAGCGCGGGGCCGATCAGCCGCTCGCGCGGCCCCCACACGCGGTTCTCGCGCAGCAACGTCGCGAGCGGCTTGCCGGCCGTCGTACCGCGCTTGATCCGCAGCAGCGTGCGTAACTCTTCAACGACGGCCCACATCACGAGCACGATCACCTCGCCCTCGCCCTTCAGCCCGTCGATCATCCGCGCGAGCCGCGCGGCGTCGCCGGCGAGCATGGCTTCGTTCAGCTTGAAGACGTCGTAACGCGCGACGTTCAGCACCGCGTCGTGCACCTGCTCGAACGACAGTGCACCCTGCGGATACAGCAGCCCGAGCTTCTGGATTTCCTGGTGTGCGGCGAGCAGATTGCCTTCGACGCGCTCGGCGATGAACTGCAGCGCGCGCCGCCCGTCCTCGCCGGGCGCAGCGCGCTGGCCCTGCATCGCGAGGCGCTGGCCGATCCAGTTTGGCAGTTGCGCGCGGTCGACCGGATCGATCTTCAGCGCGACGCCGCCGTTCTGCAGCGCGGTGAACCACGCGGATTTCTGCGTGGCCGCGTCGAGACGCGGCAGCGTGACGAGCATCAGCGCGTCGGGGTTCGGCGTGGCCGCGAGCGTCTTCAGCGCATCGGCGCCTTCCTTGCCGGGCTTGCCCGACGGAATGCGCAGCTCGATCAGCTGGCGCTCGCCGAACAGCGACATCGCCTGGGTCGCGCCGAGCAGCACGCTCCAGTCGAAGCCGCGCTCGACCGTATGTACCGAACGTTCGGTGAAGCCGGCCGCGCGCGCTGCCGCACGAATGCGGTCGCACGCTTCCTGGGCGAGCAGCGGCTCGTCGCCGTAGACGGTATAGAGCCCGGCCAACCCCTTCGCGAGGTGCGGCTCCAGCGCATCAAGTCGCAGTTGCATCGATACGTGCGCCGTCGATCAGAGCGGCGGCGGCGGCAACGGCGCGCGCGGTGCGACGCCCGGTACCACGTCTTCCGGCGCCGGCGTCAGCGAATGGACGATCGCGAGACGCCGCATCAGCTGGTCGACCGCGTCGTTCTGCATGTCGCCGTAAAGGATGTCGGCTTCCTGCGCCTTCGCGTTCGTGTACTGGTCGCTGTACGTCATCGCGCGGTTCAGCGCGATCGCGCTCGGCGGGATCAGCACGGTGCCGTCCTTGCTCGTCAGCGTGTAGTTCAACGTGTAGAACAGCGCATATTCCTGCGCGGAGCCGTACTTGTTGAGCGTCAGCGTGTTCTGCCCGCGCGATTCCCACATGCGCAGCACGGCGTCGGCGTCGTCCGCCGACTTGACGATCTTCGTGTCGCTGCCGGCCTCGACGAGGCGCACGAGACGCGCCTCCACCGGTGCCGGCGCGCCGGCGATCAGCAGGTGCTTGAACGCGTAGTCCTGCTGGCCGCGCAACTGGAAGCCGCATGCCGACAGCGCAACCGCGCTGCCGACAGCAAGCATCAAAAACGATCTGCGGATCACCTTCGCTCCTTCTGGGGTAGTCCCGACGGCCAGCGGCCGTCAGACGACGATGTTCACGAGGCGGCCCGGCACGACGACGATCTTCTTCGCCGGCTTGCCGTCGCTGAACTTCGCGAACGCGTCGTCGGCCACCGCCGCGGCTTCGATCGCCTCGCGGCTCGCGTCCTTCGCCACCTTCAGCGCACCGCGCACCTTGCCGTTCACCTGCAGCACGAGTTCGATCTCGGCCTGCTCGAGCGCGGCCTCGTCGACCTTCGGCCACGGTGCGTCGAGCAGTGGACCGAACTCGTCCGCGTAGCCCAGCGCCTTCCACAGCTCGAAGGTGACGTGCGGCACGACCGGGTACAGCACGCGCAGCAGCACGCCGTACGTTTCACGCAGCACGCCGGGCGTCGCGCCCTTCGCGCCGTCGATCGCGTTCAGCATCTTCATCGCAGCCGACACGACCGTGTTGTACTGCAGGCGCTGGTAGTCGAAATCGGCCTGCTTCAGCACGCTGTAGATCTCGCGGCGCAGCGCCTTGTCGGCTTCGCCGAGCGTGGCCGCATCGAAGCCCGCGCGCGCGGCGAGCGCTTCGCGGTTCGTCGCACCGAAGCTCCACACGCGGCGCAGGAAGCGGCTCGCGCCCTCGACGCCCGCACCCGACCACTCGAGCTGCTGCTCGGGCGGTGCGGCGAACATCGTGAACAGGCGCGCGGTATCCGCGCCGTACTGGTCGATCAACAGCTGCGGATCGACGCCGTTGTTCTTCGACTTCGACATCTTCTCGATGCCGCCGAGCACGACCGGCTGGCCGTCCGCGTTCAGCGTCGCGCCGACCGGGCGGCCCTTGTCGTCGTGCGTGACGGTCACGTCGAGCGGGTTGTACCAGGTCTTCTTGCCGGAAGCGTCTTCGCGGTAGTACGTCTCGTTCAGCACCATGCCCTGCGTGAGCAGGTTCTTCGCCGGCTCGCCGAACTTCACGAGGCCGAGGTCGCGCATCACCTTGGTCCAGAAGCGCGAATACAGCAGGTGCAGGATCGCGTGCTCGATGCCGCCGATGTATTGATCCATCGGCATCCAGTAGTCGGTGCGCGCGTCGACCATCGTCTCGGCGTCCGGCGCCGTGTAGCGCGAGAAGTACCACGACGAATCGACGAAGGTGTCCATCGTGTCGGTTTCACGCTTGGCTGCCGCGCCGCACTTCGGGCACGCGCAGTTCAGGAACGCTTCCGACTTCGCGAGCGGGTTGCCCGAGCCGTCCGGCACGAGGTCCTCCGGCAGCACGACGGGCAGATCCTGCTCGGGCACCGGCACGTCGCCGCACGACGGGCAGTGGATGATCGGGATCGGCGTACCCCAGTAGCGCTGGCGCGACACGCCCCAGTCGCGCAGGCGCCACGTGACCTGCTTGTCGCCGAAGCCGCCGGCCTTCAGGTCGGCCGCGACCGCGTCGACCGCATCCGTATAGCGCAGGCCATCGTACTTGCCGCTGTTCACGCAGACCGCGGTTTCCTTGTCGCCGTACCACTCCTGCCATGCGTCGAGCGAGTACTGCTGGCCTTCGGCCGAGATCACCTGCTTGATCGGCAGGTCGTATTTCTTCGCGAACGCGAAATCGCGCTCGTCGTGGCCCGGCACGCCCATCACCGCGCCTTCGCCGTAGCTCATCAGCACGTAGTTGCCGATCCACACCTCGACCGGCTCGCCGGTCAGCGGGTGTGCGACCGAGAAGCCCGTCGCGACGCCCTTCTTCTCCATCGTCGCGACGTCGGCCTCGGCGACGCCGCCGCGCTTGCATTCGTCGATGAACGCGAGCAGCTCGGGCTTGTCCTGCGCGAGGCGCGTGGCGAGCGGATGCTCGGCCGCGATCGCGCAGAACGTGACGCCCATGATCGTGTCGGCACGCGTCGTGAACACCCGCAGCAGCTTCTTCTCGCCGTCGAGTTCATACGGGAAGCCGAAGTTCACGCCGAAGCTCTTGCCGATCCAGTTCTGCTGCATGATCTTCACGCGCTCGGGCCAGCCGAGGCCGTCGAGGTCGTTCAGCAGCTCATCCGCGTACTGCGTGATACGCAGGTAGTACATCGGGATCTCGCGCTTCTCGACGAGCGCGCCCGAACGCCAGCCGCGGCCGTCGATCACCTGCTCGTTCGCGAGCACGGTCTGGTCGACCGGGTCCCAGTTCACGGTGCCCGTCTTCTTGTACGCGATGCCCTTCTCGAGCATCTTCAGGAACAGCCACTGGTTCCACTTGTAGTAGTCGGGCTTGCACGTCGCGATTTCGCGCGACCAGTCGATCGCGAGGCCCATCGACTGCATCTGGCCCTTCATGTAGTCGATGTTGTCGTAAGT
Organism: Burkholderia sp. SRS-25; assembly: GCF_004343765.1. Classification (NCBI taxonomy): domain Bacteria; kingdom Pseudomonadati; phylum Pseudomonadota; class Betaproteobacteria; order Burkholderiales; family Burkholderiaceae; genus Burkholderia; species Burkholderia sp. SRS-25. Next base: position 110,462 of record NZ_PTXM01000026.1, on the reverse strand, counting down.
CCACTTCGCGGGCGGCACGCCGTTCGCCATCGCGGCGTTCTCGGCCGGCATCCCGAATGCGTCCCAGCCCATCGGCATCAGCGTGTTGTAGCCGTTCATCCGCAGATAGCGGTACATCACGTCGTTGATCGTGTAGTTGCGCACGTGACCCATGTGCAGCTTGCCGGACGGGTACGGCAGCATCGACACGCAGTAGAACTTCGGCTTCTGCGAATCTTCCTGCGTCTTGTAGGCATCGGCTGCGCGCCAGTCGCCCTGGGCGGCGGCTTCGACGTCGGCGGGTACGTATCTCTCGTGCATGGTGTGGTTCGGACTAGGCTTTAAGCGACGCGACGGCGCGCGCGCAGGAGTGGATCGAAAATCGTGCTTGCCCGGCGGACCTGCAGGTTCGCTGTTGCCGGACCTGTTCGCGGTTTCCGGGCATTTTCCGGGTAACCCGCAGCATGCCCGGGTAGCCTGGAAAATTCCGGGTTACCTGAAAAAAGCCTGCCAACCGGGAAAAACGTTGATTATACCGCCCGCGCCGGCCCATTCGACCGGTCTTGCGGCGTGCGGCCCGATCCCGCGGCGGGGACGGGCCCGCCGGCTCCGCTCAGCGGTTGGCCGGCACGGCAGGCGCCGCCGCGGAACCGCCCGCCTGCGGCGGCACGTCGGTCACGAAACCGATTCGCGTGAGACCGGCGGCCTGCGCGGCGCCCATCACCTGCGCGATCACGTCGTAGCGGGTCGCGCGCGACGCGCGCAGCCTCAGCTCGGGCGGTGCGCCGCCCGCGGCGGCGGCCCGGAAACGCGCGGGCAGCGCATCGAGCGCGACCGGTGAGTCGTCCCAATACAGCTTGCCCGCATCGTCGATCGACAAGGTGACGGATTGCGGCGTGTCGCGTGCGACGCCGGCGGCGACCTTCGGCAGGTCGAGCCGGATCGCGTGCGTCATCAGCGGCGCGGTAATGATGAAGATGACGAGCAGCACCAGCATCACGTCGATCAGCGGGGTCATGTTGATCTCCGCCATCGGCGCGGACGTCTTGTGGTGCTCGAGTCCGCCGAATGCCATGGTCGCTCCTTCGGAATGGGTACGTCAGGCTTCCTGCGCGCACACGAACACGTGCAGGTCGCGCGCGAAGCCGTCGAGCTCCTCGGCAAGCTGCCGCACGAGCCGCCCGAGGATGTTGTAGGCCAGCACCGCGGGAATCGCGACGACGAGACCGAACGCGGTCATGATCAGCGCCTCGCCGACCGGCCCCGCGACGTTCTCGATCTGCGCCTGCCCGCTCGCGGCGATGCTGCCGAGCGCGTGGTAGATGCCCCATACGGTGCCGAGCAGCCCGACGAACGGCGCGGTGCTGCCGATCGACGCGAGCAGCACCTGGCCGAATTCGAGGCGCCGCTGCGAACGCAGCATCGCGTGCCGCAACGCGCGCAGCACGCGTTCGCTGCGCTCGACGCGCGCGGCCAGGGCAGCCGGATCGTGGTCGTCGGCCGCATCGCGCGCGGCTTCGGCGAGCGGCACGAACACGCGCTCGCGATCGGCGCCGGCGAGCGCGGCGATGCCCGCGTCGAGCGACGACGCGCGCCAGAACGCGGCGAGCGCGCGCGGCCCCTGCCGTTTCGCACGGACCAGGAGCCAGGCTTTCATGAGGAGGAAGCACCAGCTGGCGACGGACATCGCCAGCAGCACGTAGGCGACGGCGTGCGTGATCGCATCGCCGCTTTCGAGGTAGTGGACAACGCCGGTGGGTATCGCCATCGGAGTTTCCCCGTGGTGTCAGCGCAGGCCGAGCACGTCCTGCATGTCGAACAGGCCGGCGCCGCGCGCCGACAGGAAGTGGACCGCGCGCAGCGCGCCCTGCGCATACGACACGCGGCTCGACGACTTGTGCGTGATCTCGATGCGCTCGCCGATCCCGGCAAACAGCACGGTGTGATCGCCGACGATGTCGCCGCCGCGCACCGCGGCGAAGCCGATCGACGACGGATCGCGCTCGCCCGTCACGCCGTGGCGGCCGTACACCGCGCAGTCGTCGAGCGAGCGCCCGAGCGCGCCGGCCACGGCCTCGCCCATCATCAGCGCGGTGCCCGACGGCGCGTCGACCTTGTGGCGGTGATGCGCCTCGATGATCTCGATGTCGTAGCCGTGCGAGAAATGCTTTGCCGCGAATTCGAGGAGCTTCAGCGTGACGTTCACGCCGACGCTCATGTTCGCCGCGAACACGATGCCGATCTTGCCTGCCGCGGCCTGCAGCTCGGCCTTCTGCTCGGCGGTGAAGCCGGTCGTGCCGATCACGAGCTTCACGTCGTGGCGCAACGCGGCCTCGACATGCGCCATCGTGCCTTCCGGACGCGTGAAATCGATCAGGGTGTCGGCCTGCGCGAACACGGCGTCGAGGTCGGCGGTCAGCTTGACCCCGGTTTCCTTGCCGAGGAACGCGCCGGCGTCCTGGCCGAGGAATGGCGAATCGGCGCGGTCGAGCGCGCCGACGAGCTGCGCGTCGGCATCGTTGAGAACGGCTTCGATCAGCATCCGGCCCATTCGGCCCGATGCCCCGGCAATCGCAATCTTCATGGCTTTCTACACGACAGGTCTAAAGACGGGCGGCGCACGCCGCCCGGTTTCCGCACGCGGACTTACTGTGCCGGCGCGGTGAGCGGCTGGTTCTGCAGCGTATCGGAGCCTTGCGGGCCGACCGGCGGCGATGCCTCGTTCGACACGTTCGGCTGCGGCGGACGATGGAACTGGAACTGCGGCTGGATCGCCGGAACCGCGCCCGGCGGCTGGCCGCCCGGCACCGGCGCACCGCCGGCAGCCTGCGTGGACGGCGCGAACCGCCGTGCGGCCGTGCCCTGACCCGACACCTGGTTCGTCGCACGGTTCGCCGCGCGAGCGGCCTGCGCGTTCGCATCCTGGTCGACCGCCGCACCGGACGCCGGCGCGGTGGACGGGCTGGCGACAGCCTCCGGCGCCGGCGCGCTCGCGGCCGCTTGCGCGGCGCTCGCGGCGGCGGCAGCCTCGGCGGCCTTCTTCGCCGCTGCGGCCGCCTTCGCCTTCTTGCCGCCGCGGTCGCCGTCGATGTCGGCCAGCAGGTCGAGCTCCGAAGGGAGGTTGTCCGCCCCCGTCCAGCTCGCCAGGCGATCGCCCGAGAACGTCACGACGAGATCGCGCTGCTGGACGACTGCCGTCGAGCCGCGCTTGAAGTAGAAGAGGTAATCCCAGCGGTCGGCGTGGAACATGTCGGCCAGCAGCGGGGTGCCGAGCAACGCGCGCACCTGCTCGCGCGACATGCCGACCTGCAGCTGCGCGGCCTTCTCCTGCGACACGAAGTTGCCTTGCACGACGGTGATCCGGTAGGGGGTGATGCTCTGCGCGATGCGCTGCGTCACGCTGTCGTACGACGAACAACCAGCCAGCGCGGCAACGGCGGCGGCAGCGATGATGACACTCCGCATGCGGCTCCTCTGAAAGTGCGAAAGAGATTCTGGAATCATTTCCCTCACCGTGCAGGCCCGCCTCGCAGGCCGCGCGTGTTTCTGGAACGGCGAAAAGCCGGTAACATTGAAGCCCTGCATTGTACTCTAGGGATGCCTAGCCATGACCAATCCGACGGATCTCAAGAATATCGGGCTAAAGGCCACCCTACCGCGCCTCAAGATTCTCGAGATCTTCCAGCAAAGCCCGGTGCGCCACCTGACGGCAGAAGACGTCTACCGGAACCTGCTCAACGAGCAGCTCGACATCGGGCTGGCCACCGTCTACCGCGTGCTGACGCAGTTCGAGCAGGCCGGCCTGCTGTCGCGCAGCAACTTCGAATCCGGCAAGGCCGTGTTCGAACTGAACGAAGGCTCGCACCACGACCACCTCGTGTGCCTCGATTGCGGCCGCGTCGAGGAATTCTTCGACGCCGAGATCGAAAGCCGCCAGCAGGCGATCGCGAAGGAGCGCGGCTTCCGGCTCCAGGAGCACTCGCTCGCGATGTACGGTTCCTGCACGACCGAGAACTGCCCGCACCGCAAGCACTGATTCGCGCGCCTCGCGCATGCAGCACGGCCCGGCCGGCATCTCGCCGCCCGGGCCGTGTTCATTTCGGGATAACGGTACCGCGTGAATCGTGCGCCCAGGCTTTCGAAAACCCTTCGACATCCCCGCCCGGGCTGCCGTCAGGCTGCCGAAACCGGGCGCCGCCCTTGCGTCACGCCGTGCAGGCCGGCTCGAACTCGAGCGCCCACGCGCGCTCGAGCGGGATCTCGTCGCAGTTCGGCTGCGGCCCGCCGCGATCGACGATCACGAAATCGCTGACCGCGTCGAGCGCGAGCAGCGGATGGTGCCAGACGCCCTTCGCATAGTTCACGCCCTGCCAGCCTTCCGCGAGGAACGCGCGCATCGCGTCGGGCCGGAATTCGCCGGCCGGCGCGACGACGATCGCGTAGCGCGACACGGCCGCGAGCGGGATGAACGCCTGGCTGCCGTGCGGATGGCGCTCCATCAGCGTGACCGCGACCGGCAGCGCGCGCGGCTGGGCGCGGAACACGCTGACGAGCGGGCGGCCACCGTCTGCGCATACGTCGATCGTCGCGAGATCGTGGAAGCGCTCGGTCGTGCCGCCGTTGATCGGAAAATGACGCGCGCCTTCGAGCGCGATCACGTCGCCGAACGGCGCAAACGCTTCGCGCGTCAGGCGCTCGACGCGCAGGATCCGGGATTCGCTCATGCCCTTGCCCTCCTTCAAGCCGGCTCGCCCCACAGACGCAGGCGCGACACGCCACCGTCCGGGAAGATGTTGAAACGCACGTGCGTGACGGGGCCGAGCGCGGCAAGCTGGTCGAACGTGTGGACGTGGTCCATCTGCAGCTTCTGCTCACCGAGCAGTTCGGCCCAGAACATCGCCTGCGTGACGAGCGAATCGTCGGTGCCGCCCGCGACCCGCGCGGCCTGCAGCGAGCAGCGGTCGGGGAAATTGCCCTTGAAGAACGCGGTATCGACCTCGACGCGCCGGATGATGCCCGGCCGCGCGAGCGCGACGATCGCCCAGTCGTTGCCGGGCTCGCGGCGGCGCCGCGTTTCCCAGCCGTCGCCCATGTTCACGCCGCGCCCCGGCATCAGCATCTGCGATGCCGGGCCGAAGTGCTGGTTGTTCGCGGCCACCAGGTAACCGCCGTTCTCGATCGCCGCGAGATCCACCAGCTCGCCGGCCGGCACCTGGCGCCAGTCGCGCTGCGGCTGGCCGTACACGCGCAGCCGTGCGAGGCCGCCGTCCGGGTACAGGTTCACGCGCAGGTGCGTATAGGGCTGCGCATCGTCGACGCTCACGTAGTGATGCGAATTACCCTGCAGCGTCGTCGCCGGGACGATCGGGCGCCATTGCGCGTCGTCAGGCGGCATGTCGCCTTCGGCGACGCATGCGTCGATCGACGCGGCCGGCGGGAAGTTGCCGGTGAAGTGGCTCGTATCGAGGTCGACGCCATGGATCACGCCCGGCCGCGCGAGCCGCACCACGCAGAAGTCGTGGCCGGTCGTGCGCTTGCGGCGCGTTTCCCAGCCGTCCATCCACTTGCCGTGGTCGTCGTACTTGCCGGGGATGAACACGGCCGGCTCGGGATTCAGCATGCGCTCTTTCGGCGCGAAGAATTCATCGCTGGCAAAGAGCGCCTGCGCCCCGACGCGCGGGTCGGCGAGGTTCATGTAACGCCGCGTGAAGGCAGGCGCATTCGGATCGAGGATGGGGGCTGCCATGTCGTCTCCTGATGTTTGATGGCGTGCCGGCACATCGAGGCGCCGGCAGCATGAATTCGGTTGCGCGGGACGACCAGGGGAAGCCGCCCCGCGCGGGGGGTGCGCTCAGAGCGCGTGAGCCTGGTCGCCGGCGACCGGCGCCGCGCGGCCTTCCTCTTCGGCCGGCACGTAACGCAGCTCGCGGTTCAGCACGCGCGTCGCGCGGGCACGATCGATGTCGTTCTCCCACACCGCGACGACGACCGTCGCGACGCAGTTGCCGATCAGGTTGGTCAGCGCGCGGGCGATGCCGACGAACCAGTCGACCGGCAGGATCAGCACGAGGCCGAGCACCGGAATCGCCGGGATCGCCGACAGCGTCGCCGCGAGGATCACGATCGCCGAGCCCGGGATCCCGTGCGCGCCCTTCGACGTGACGAGCGATACGAGCAGCACGACGATCAGGTCATGCGTCGACAGCGGCGTGTTGGTGGCCTGCGCGATGAACAGCACGGCGAGCGTCAGGTAGATCGAGAAGCCGTCGAGGTTGAACGAATAGCCGGTCGGGATCACGAGGCCGACCGTCGAATCCTTCACGCCCATGTATTCGAGCTTGCGCATCACCTGCGGCAGCACCGCATCCGACGACGCCGTGCCGAGCACGATCGACAGTTCCTCGCGCAGGTAGCGGATCAGCTTGAACACCGAGAAGCCCGCGAGCCGCATCACCGCGCCGAGCACGACCGTGACGAACACGAAGCAGCTCAGGTAGAACACCGCAACCAGGTAGCCGAGCTGCTTGAGCGACGCGACGCCGTACTTGCCGGTCGTGAACGCGATCGCGCCGAGCACGCCGAGCGGCGCGAGCTTGATGATGAAGCCGATGATCCGGAAGAACACGTGCGACAGTTCCTCGATCAGCGAGTTGACGCGCTGCGCCTTGTCGCCGAGCAGCGACAGCGCGGAGCCGAACAGCACCGCGAACACGAGGATCTGCAGGATGTCGCCCTTCGCGAACGCGTCGATCGCAGTCTCGGGGATGATCTTCATCAGGTAGCCGGCCGTATCCTTCAGGCTCTCCGCGTTCTTTGCGTACGACGCGAGCGACGACGCGTCGAGCGAGCGCAGGTCGATGTTCATCCCGACGCCCGGGCGCGTGAGCCACGCGAGGACGAGGCCGATGCCGAGCGCGAGCGTCGTCATGATCTCGAAGTAGATGACGGCCTTCAGGCCGACCCGGCCGACCTTCTTCAGGTCGCCCGCGTTGGCCATCCCGCTGACCACCACGCAGAACACGATCGGCCCGATCACCATCTTGATCAGCTTCAGGAAGCCGTCGCCGAGCGGTCGCAACGACTCGGCGAAATGCGGGAAGAACGCGCCGAGCGCGATCCCTAGAATCAATGCGACGACTACCCGGCCAAACAGCGAATTGAGGAATTTCGACACGGCGCTCTCCCGATCCAACGGTTGCAGTTTCGTCTGTTCATACTGGTAAGACCAGTGATGTTATGGTGGATAGTAGGAAGCCGATATAGTCGCGTCAAGGACGGACAAAATAGGGATTTCCCGCCCCTGCCCGTCTGGCTTCGATCCATCGGACAGGGGCAGATCGTGGCTTTCCCGTAGGGCGGCCATGCGCCGCCCGCGTGCGGATTACAATGCCGGTCAGACCGGCCAAAGTTCACATCATGAAAAACGTTCCGCATACCGTGACCGACGCCGCCATCGCGACGATCCGCGACCGGATCGAGGCAGGCGTTTATCCGGTCGGCAGCCTGCTGCCGGCCCAGCGCCAGCTCTCCGAGGAGCTGGAGATCAGCCGCGCGTCGCTGCGCGAGGCGCTGTCGACACTCGAGGCGCTCGGGATGCTGCGCATCCGCGCCGGCAAGGGCGTGTATGTCGAAAGCGCGCAGGCCACGGCCGCGCACGCGTGGCGCTTCGCCGAGCAGTCGTCGCCGCCCGACACGTACCAGATGCGCTATGCGCTCGAAGGGTTCGCCGCGCGGATGGCCGCGCACGTCGTCAGCGACGACGACATCGCGTGGTTCGAGGACAACCTCGCCAACCTGCACGTCGCGCTCACCGAAAGCGCGCTCGACGACGCGTCGCAGCTCGACTTCGACTTCCACATGCGGATCATCCATCTCGCCGGCAACGCGGCGATCGAATCGGTGCTGCGCAGCAGCGCGGACATCATGAAGGAAAGCCAGCGCATGCCGTTCTACCGGCGCGAGCTGCTGCTGTCCACGTGGCAGGAGCACCGCGCGATCGTCGATGCGCTGATCGCGCGCGATGCCGCCGCCGCCGGCACCGCGATCGAAACGCACATCGCGAACGCCGCTCAGCGCGCGGGCATCTTCTTCCCGACACCCGGCGCGTAGTCCTCCCGCGCCACCGCCCGGCCGCACCGGTCACCGTTCCGACGGATCGCGATGCACGAGCACGCGCTCGATGAAAGCGCGCGCCGCGACGCTGCGGGTCACGCAGTCATGCGGCAGGCCGGCAATCCGTTTCCGCCGCACGACGAAAAAGGCACGCGCCGCACGTTGCGGGCGTGCCTTTTTGCCAAGGGCGCTGCTGCCGTCGCGCGCCAAGGCCGCACCGTCAAGCGGCCTCGTTCGCGAAATCGATCAGTACCTTCATCGCGCGCTGGCGATCGCCGGCCAGTTCGAACGCGAGGTTCGCATCGCGCATCGGGAACACGCGCGTGACGGCCGGACGCAGGTCGACGCGCCCCGCGTTGATCAACTGCACCGCGAGCGCGAATTCCGCATGAAAACGGAACGATCCGCAGATCGACAACTCCTTCGCGACCACGACGTTCTGCGGCAGGCTGACGTCGCCGCCGAGCCCGAGCTGCACGACGACCCCGCGCGGGCGCATCACGTCCAGCCCGTCGCGCAGCGCGCGTGCATTGCCCGAACACTCGATCATCACGTCGAACGTGCCCTTGTCGGCGCCGTAGCGCTCGACCCAGCCTGCATCGACCGCGGCATTGATCGTGCGGTCCGCGCCGAGCGCGCTCGCCACTGCCAGCGGCGCTTCGACGACATCCGTCGCGACGATCTCCGCCGCGCCGTGCACGCGCGCCGCTGCCACCGCCAGCACGCCGATCGGCCCGCAGCCCGACACGAGCACGCGCTTGCCGATCAGCGGGCCCGCGCGCGACACCGCATGCAGCCCGACCGCGAACGGTTCGGCGAGCGCCGCAAGAGACAGCGGCACGTGGTCGGCGACCTTCACGCACTGCACCGCGTCGCACACGAGCGCATTACGGAACGCGCCCTGCACGTGCGGCATCCGCATTGCGCTGCCGTAGAAGCGCATGTCGAGACACTGGTTCGGCAGCCCTTCGAGGCAATAGCGGCACGCGCCGCACGGCCGGCTCGGATTGACCGCGACGCGATCGCCGACCTTCACCGACGTCACGTCCGGCGCCACTTCCGCAACCGTGCCGGCCACCTCATGACCGAGCACCATCGGCTGCTGCAGCCGGATCGCGCCGAAGCCGCCGTGCCGGAAATAATGGAGATCGGAGCCGCAGATGCCGCCCATCGCGACATCGACGCGCACCTGGCCCGGGCCGATCTCGTCCGCGTCCTGCTCTTCCACTCGCAGGTCGTTCGGCCCGTGGATCACGACACACATGCAACGCATACGCATGACAGCCTCCTTGTCAGACGGCACTGGTCAGCCCGCCGTCCACGAACAGCGTCTGGCCGTTCACGAAATCGGATGCTGCCGACGCGAGGAAGATCGCCGCGCCGCACAGCTCGTCGACGCGCCCCCAGCGGCCGGCCGGCGTGCGCTTGCACAGCCAGTCCGAGAACGCCGCGTCGTCGACCAGCGCGCGGTTGAGTTCGGTTTCGAAATAGCCGGGCGCAAGGCCGTTCGCCTGGATGCCGTGGCGCGCCCAGTCCGCGCACATCCCTTTCGTCAGCATCCGCACCGCGCCCTTGGTCGCCGCGTACGGCGCGATCGTCGGCCGTGCGAGCTCGCTCTGCACCGAGCAGATGTTGATGATCTTGCCGCGGCCGCGCGCGATCATGTGCCGCGCGACGGCCTGCGCGACGTTGAACACGCCGTCGAGGTTCACGCGCATCAGCGCATGCCAGTCGTCGGGCTCGAACTCATCGAGCGGTGCGCGGCGCTGGATGCCGGCGTTGTTCACGAGGATGTCGATCGCGCCGACGCGCGCCTCGAAATCGTCGATCGCCGCGCGCACCTGCGCATGCTCGGCAACGTCGAATACCGCGTAGTCGGCCGTGAAGCCTTCCTCGCGCAGGTGCTGCACGAGCGTCGCGGCCTTCTCCTCATTGCGATCGTTGATGACGATCGCGGCCCCCGCTTCGGCCAGCCCGCGGGCGAGCGTCAGCCCGATCCCGCGGCCGGAACCGGTAATCAGTGCGCGGCGGCCGTCAAGGCGGAACCGTTCAAGCGCGTTGGTCATGCGTGTCTCCTCGTGCCAGTCGAACCGGCGGCCCATCGCGGCCGGTCTCGCGTTGACGGTATCTTCGGCTGCCTGCCGGGGGCCGCGCCAATGGTCATTTTTGATACGGTTATCATGAAAATTGATCACTGCTTTCTCGTGCCCGCCGCCCATGGAACTCAAGCAATTGCGCGCCTTCGTCACGCTCGCGGAAGAACTGCATTTCGGGCGCGCCGCGCAGCGCCTGTTCATCGTACAGCCCGCGCTGAGCATGCAGATCAGGGCGCTCGAGGAAGAACTCGGCGCGCGCCTGTTCGAGCGCGACCGGCACAAGGTCGAACTGAGCGATACGGGGCGCGTGTTCCTGCCCGAGGCGCGCGCGACGCTGCAGCAGGCCGCACGCGCGGAACAGCTGGCGCGGCTGTCGAGCCGCGGCGAAATCGGTACGCTGCGGATCGCGTTCGTATCGTCGGTGCTGCCCGTGCTGCTGCCGGCCGTGCTGCGCACGATGCGCGAGCGCTATCCGCTGATCGCGCTCGAACTGAAGGACCTGCCGACGCCCGACCAGATCGCCGCGCTGCACGACCGGCGGGTCGATTTCGGGATGATCCGGCTGCCGGCCGCGTATGCGGGCATCGACACGCGCGTGGTACTCGAGGAAGGTTTCGTCGTCGCACTGCCGCTCGACCATCCGCTCGCCGCCCACGATGTGATCGCGCCGGCCGCGCTGCGCGGCCAGCCCGCGTTCGTGCTCGCGCGCCGCTACGCGCCGGGCCTTCACGACGACATGTTGCTCGCGCTGAGCCGCGCGGGCACGACGCTCGAGATCGCACAGGAGTTCGGGGAATTCACGACGATGCTCGCACTCGTCGCGGCGGGGATGGGCATCGGGCTGATCCCGGCGGAAGCCGCCAGCGCGTTGCCGCCGAACGTGCTCGCGCGGCCGCTCGACCTGGCCGGGCACAGAACGGGCATCGGCCTCGCGTGGACCGACCTCGACAGCCCGCTGAAGCGCGCGTTCGTCGCGGCGCTCGAGCAGGTGACGGCAACATCGGGCAATAACGGCGCGCAATAAAAAAGCTCGGCCGAAAAACCGGGCCGGGCTCGTTCGCCGCGCAGGCCGCCGTGCAGCGGCCGCGCAACGTGCGGGATTACTTCGCGTTCGCGAACGCGACAGCCGTATCCAGCATGCGGTTCGAGAAACCCCACTCGTTGTCGTACCAGCTCGACACCTTCACGAGGCGGCCCGACACCTTGGTCAGCGTTGCGTCGAACGTCGACGAAGCCGGGTTGTGGTTGAAGTCGATCGACACCAGCGGTGCTTCGTTGTAGCCGAGGATGCCCTTCAGCGCGCCTTCCGAAGCTTCCTTCATGATCGCGTTGACTTCCTCGACCGTCGTGTCGCGCTTTGCGATGAACGACAGGTCGACGATCGACACGTTGATCGTCGGGACGCGGATCGCGTAGCCGTCGAGCTTGCCGTTCAGTTCCGGCAGCACGAGGCCGACGGCCGAAGCAGCGCCCGTCTTCGTCGGGATCTGGCTGTGCGTGGCCGAACGCGCACGGCGCAGGTCTTCGTGATAGACGTCCGTCAGCACCTGGTCGTTCGTGTACGCGTGGATCGTCGTCATCAGGCCGGTTTCGAGGCCGATCTTGTCGTTCAGCGGCTTGACGAGCGGTGCGAGGCAGTTCGTCGTGCACGATGCGTTCGAGATGACGGTGTGCTCGGCCTTCAGCACGTCGTGGTTCACGCCGTAGACGATCGTGGCGTCGACATCCTTGCCGCCCGGTGCCGAGATGATCACCTTCTTCGCGCCGCCCTTCAGGTGAGCGCTGGCCTTTTCCTTCGTCGTGAAGAAGCCCGTGCATTCCATCACGACGTCGACGCCCAGCTCGCCCCACGGCAGTTCGGCCGGGTTGCGGTTTGCCAGCACGCGGATCTTGTCGCCGTTCACGACGAGGTAATCGCCGTCGACCGACACTTCACCCGGGAACTTGCCGTGCGCGGTGTCGTACTGGGTCAGGTGCGCGTTGGTCTTCGCATCGCCCAGATCGTTGATCGCGACGATCTCGATGTCGTGCTTCTTGCCGTTCTCGTAGAACGCGCGCAGCGTGTTGCGGCCGATGCGGCCGTAGCCGTTGATTGCGACGCGAATCGTCATGGTCTATCTCCTGATGGCTGAAAAAATTCGTTTCGTGCAGCTTCACGGTGCGACGCGCGCGAGGGGTGGCGCGCGTCGCGTATGCTTTTAGGCCAGCACGGCCTTGGCGGTCTCGACGACGTGCTCGACGGTAAAGCCGAAGTACTTGAACAGCACGCCGGCCGGCGCCGATTCGCCGAACGTGTCGATCCCGACGACGCCGCCTTCGAGGCCGACGTACTTGTGCCAGAAGGACGTCACGCCCGCTTCGATCGCGACGCGGCGCACGCCGTGCGGCAGCACGCGTTCACGGTATTCGGCGTCCTGGCGGTCGAACACGTTGGTCGACGGCATCGACACGACGCGTGCCGCGATGCCCTGCTGCGCGAGCGGCTCGACGGCCTTCATCGCGAGTTCGACTTCCGAGCCCGTCGCGATCAGGATGATCTTGCGCGCGACGATTTCTTCGTCCCAATCCTTCAGCACGTAACCGCCTTTCTCGATGTTCGCGATCTGCGCATCGGTACGCGGGTTGAACGCCAGGTTCTGGCGGCTGAAGATCAGGCTCGACGGACGGTCGGCGGCGACCGCGTGCGTCCATGCGACGGCCGTTTCGACCGTGTCGGCCGGACGCCATACGTCGTGGTTCGGGATCAGGCGCAGGCTCGACACGTGCTCGATCGACTGGTGCGTCGGGCCGTCTTCGCCGAGGCCGATCGAGTCGTGCGTGAACACGAAGATCGACGGCACCTTCATCAGCGCGGCCACGCGCAGCGCATTGCGGCTGTAGTCGGAGAACGTCAGGAACGTGCCGCCGAACGGCTTGTGGCCGCCATGCAGCGCGAGGCCGTTGATCGCGGCGCTCATGCCGAATTCGCGCACGCCGTAGTTGATGTGGTTGCCCAGCTGGACGCCCGGGCCTTCCGGATTCGCGCGGACGGCCTTCGATGCCTTCCAGTTGGTCAGGTTCGAGCCGGTCAGGTCGGCCGAGCCGCCGAGCAGCTCGGGCAGCGCGGCAGCCAGGCCTTCGATCGCCTGCTGCGACGCCTTGCGGGTCGCCACCGTCTCGGCGCGCTCGTTCGCGCCGGCGATGATCGCCGCAGCCTTTTCGGCCCAGTCGGCCGGCAGCTGGTTGGCCATCCGGCGCTCGAATTCAGCGGCTTCTGCCGGGAACTTCGCGCGATACGCAGCGAACGTCGCATCCCATTCGGTTTCCGCGCGCTTGCCGGCTTCCTTCGCATCCCATGCCGCATAGACTTCCTGCGGAATCACGAACGGCGCCCACGTCCAGCCGAGCGCTTCGCGCGTCTTCGCGATTTCTTCCGCGCCGAGCGCCGCGCCGTGCACGTCGTGGCCGCCGGCCTTGGTTGCCGCGCCCTGGCCGATCACCGTCTTGCAGCAGATCAGCGTCGGCTTGTCCGACAGCTTTGCCTTCGCGATGGCTGCGTCGACCGCGTCGACATCATGGCCGTTCACATTCGGGATCACGTTCCAGCCGTACGCTTCGAAGCGCTTCGGCGTGTCGTCGTGGAACCAGTTCACGACGTCGCCGTCGATCGAGATGCCGTTGTCGTCGTACAGCGCGATCAGCTTGTTCAGCTTCAGCGTGCCGGCGAGCGAGCAGGCTTCGTGCGAGATGCCTTCCATCAGGCAGCCGTCGCCGAGGAACACGTACGTGTGGTGATCGACGATCTTCGCGCCGTCACGGTTGAACTCGTCGGCCATCAGCGCTTCGCCGAGCGCCATGCCGACCGCGTTCGCGAGACCCTGGCCGAGCGGGCCGGTGGTCGTCTCGACGCCCGGCGTGATGCCGTATTCCGGGTGGCCCGGCGTCTTCGAGTGCAGCTGGCGGAAGTTCTTCAGCTCTTCGATCGGCAGGTCGTAGCCGGTCAGGTGCAGCAGCGAGTACAGCAGCATCGAGCCATGGCCGTTCGACAGCACGAAGCGGTCGCGGTCTGCCCAGTGCGGGTTCGTCGGATTGTGCTTCAGATGGCGCGACCAGAGCGCGACGCCGATTTCGGCCATGCCCATCGGCATGCCGGGGTGGCCGGAGTTCGCTTGCTGGACGGCGTCCATTGCGAGCGCACGGATCGCATTGGCCATCAGGGTGGTGGAGGCGGGAGACGAAGTCGTCATGTCGAGTCCGGAGAACGAGTCGAGGAAACGGGGGCACGGCGGCATCCGGAAGCTCGAGCGTCAATCGTTCCCGGCGCGCGGTGCGGCGCCTGACGGACGCGAAGCGGACGGAGCCTACGGACGGGGCTGCAAAGCTCGTCATTTTAACAGATGGGCTGACATTTCCCTTGTCGGCGCGTAGTGTTCCGGCACGGTTTTCCGTCAACGCGCCGGCCTCCTATAATTCAGACGTCGGAACTGCCCGCCCCGAGTGGCCCGCCCGTGAGCACCACGCTTCTCTTTCACCCTACGCCCCACGCCACCTACGGCTTCCCGAATGCCCGGCGGCTCGCGCACGTCGCGTCCCCGCACCAGCAGATCGAGGTCTGGGAAACGCCGCAGCTCGGCCGCCTGTTCACGCTGGACGGCCGGCCGATGACGTCGGTCGGCGACGAGTACGTCTATCACGAGTGCATGACGCACCCGGCCGCCCTCGCGCACCCGTCGCCGAAGAAGGCGCTCGTGCTCGGCGGCGGCGACGGCGGCGCGGCACGCCAGCTGCTCAAGCACGCGTGCCTCGAGCGGATCGTGATCGCGGAGCTCGACGACGAGGTGGTCGGGATGGCGCGCCGCTATCTCGACGACGTGCACCAGGGTGCGCTCGACGACCCGCGCGTCGAGGTCGTGATCGGCGACGCCGCGCATTTCGTCGAGTCGACCGTCGAGCATTTCGATCTCGTCGTGTTCGACCTCACGCCGCCCGATTCGCCGGCGGCCGGCCTTTATACCCGCGCGTTCTATGCGCGGCTCAAGCGGATCCTGACGCCGTGCGGCGCGATCTCGATGCATCTCGGCTCGCCGGTGTTCCATGCAACGCGCATCGCCGCGCTGCTCGACGACCTGCGCGCGAGCTTCGCGGTCGTCGATCCGCTGTCCGCGCACGTGCCGCTGTACGGCTCGCAGTGGCTGATGGCGATCGCGAGCGACACGCTCGACGCGGCCGCGCTGTTCGCACACGACATCGACGAACGGCTCGCGGCCCGCCGCGTCCAGGGCTTGCGCTACTACGACGCGCGGCTGCATGCGTCCCTCTTTGCCCTGCCGCGCGCGCTGCGCGATACACTGGGCATTCGCCGCTGAGCGTCCGCGCAGCCGCCTCGCTTCCGTTTTTCCATCGCGTCCTTGCGGGATTCGCGATGCAAGGCACCGGGGCGGAACGTCCCGGACGCCGCGCCGCCCCCTGAACGAACGCCCGGGCATCGAATCAGAACACGTGCCCAAGCGCCCCCACAGGAGATTTTCATGACCGATCCACGTCCGGCCAACGTGCCTTGGTTGACGCCCTACCTGGCCGTACGCAACGCGCGCGCGGCCATCGATTTCTTCAAGGCCGCATTCGGCTTCGAGCTGCGCGACGTGCACGACGAAGACGGCGCGATCATGCACGTCGAGATGGCCTACCGCGGCCAGCTGATCGTGATGTTCGCGCCCGAAGGCGCATTCGGCTCGACCGCGCTCACGCCGAAGAGTGCGAATGCCATCGCGCCGCAATCGTTCTACCTGTATGTCGACGACGTCGACGCCACCTGGCAGCGCGCGCTCGACGCGGGCGCGAAGTCGCTGAGCGCGCCGCAGGATCAGTTCTGGGGCGATCGGTTCGCGCAGATCGAGGATCTCGACGGCTACCGATGGGCGCTCGGGCGCCGTCTCGACGCATGACCCCAACCGTTACACGCATGAACGAAGCCACCACCACCGCGGCCGTGCCGCGCTTTTTCGTCGACGCGGCACTGCGCGCCGACGCCACGCTCGCGTTGCCGGCCGAGGTCGCGCGCCACGTACAGGTGCTGCGCCTGCAGCCCGGCGACGTGCTCGCCCTGTTCGACGGCACCGGCGGCCAGTACCGCGCGCGGCTCGTCGAGATCGACAAGCGCAGCGCGCTCGCACAGATCGACACGTTCGAACCGGCAGAGGCCGAGCCGCCCTATCGCGTGACGCTCGCGCAAGGCATCGCCGGCGGCGACAAGATGGACTGGGTGATCGAGAAGGCCGTCGAGCTCGGCGTGACGGCGGTCGTGCCGCTGTCGACCGCGCGCGGCGTCGTGAAGCTGTCCGGCGAGCGTGCGGACAAGCGCGTCGCGCACTGGCGCGGCGTCGTGCGCGCGTCGTGCGAGCAATGCGGGCGCAACCGCGTGCCCGACGTCGCGCCGGTCACCGGCTTCAGCGCATGGCTCGATATGCTGCCTGCCGCACCGGCCGACGGCGAGTTGCGGCTGCTGCTGTCGCCGCGCGCGAGCATCCCGTTCGCGTCGCTGCCCGACGCGCCGCCCGCTGCAACGGTCACGCTGCTGATCGGACCGGAAGGCGGGCTGTCGCCCGACGAGGAAAATGCGGCACGCGCACGCGGGTTCACCGCGCTGTCGCTCGGCCCCCGCGTGCTGCGCACCGAGACGGCCGGCGCGGCCGTGCTTGCGGCGCTTGCGGCGCGCTGGGGGGGATGGTGATCGGCAACTGCAAGCGATTCGATCCGGCGCTACTTCAACGCGTAGATCGCCTCGGGTTCATTCCGCGGCGATAAATTTCGTTGTCGTGGTAGGAGGCAATCCGTGCAAGCGCATGATCGAGCGTGCCGTGACACCCACCCGTCCATCGCTTACTTCCGCCTTGTACTCGCAATAATCTTCAGGAATAGACATGGCAACCGCCGTGTCGCCCATTGCCAGCACAAGCGAGCGCTCTTGCATGTAACCGGCCGAGCGGTTCTCCCGTCGGGCTGCGCCGGACGCGACCGAGCCTGACTCGGACGTGTCGGCTCGACGGGTGGAAATCACGTGCAAGCTACCCCGAAAATCGACTTTTACTCCTTCTTCGACACGGCTTACGTGGGAAATCCAGCAAATGTGCGCACCTTCCGCGAAGCCTGTTGCCGGCGTCACCGCCATCACAAGCATAAGAACCCCTGCAATTCGTTTCATGAATTTCATCGAACGAGCGAACGAGCGAAAATTGTATTTCGCTGCTCGAGCGGATTTCCGCGACTCGTCGGATGCAAACGACAAACCCGCAGAATCTACGTTGTCCTATTGCCTCGATCTGCTTATCGGCTTATCGCTGGTTCGGCTGCAATGACGTGAAGTACGGTCCGTGGGTGCCCGGCGCGCCCGCAAATTCGGCCCCCAAAGCAAAAAACCCGCACAAACGCGGGTTTTCGAGAAGTTGCGGACCTGATTCCGATGCCGGTGACGTACGCGACCGGAAGGCGCGATAACGAACGCTGCGTACGGTGAACGCTGGTGCGCGCTTACGCGAACGAGTAGAACACGCGGAACGCGACCTTGCGCTCGGCCCAGAATTCGGCCGCCTCGCGGAACACGTCGAGCAGTGTCTCGCGCCCTTCCTTGTCGAACTTCTGCGCAATCGGCAGCCCTTCGAGGACGATCACGAAACCGGGCTGCGCGCCGGCCTTCGCGACGAGGTCGGTCAGCGAGTCATACAGCGCGTCGTAGTTCTTCCCGAAATGCTTCGGGAACAGGAACGACGTCGCGATCGTTTCCATCACTTCCTGCTTCGACTGCGCGGCGCCGCAATACGCATACAGGAAATGCTGGCCGAGCCGACCGGCTTCGTCGGCGAGATCCTGCACGCGGAACGCGCGGATCGACTGCACGAGATTGGGTCGCACGGTCGTGAAAAGGCTCATAGGCTCCTCGTTCGATGAAAGCCCGGGCTCGGCTTCCTGTTGCTCCGGCGTGCCGCCGGCCTGCGCCGCCGCGTGCAGCTGAATCACACGCTGAAACAGATTGCCGTCGCCGGCCGCGAACAGTTCCGCCGCCGCCGTGTCGTGCGCGTAGATGGAGTCGCTCATGCCATTCGTCCCGAAGTCATTCAACAATACGTTTAAAACTGTTGTAGTGGTCGCCCGTGTAATAACAGTTGTCGATCCGGCGCAACGGCCCGCCACAGACGATCCGGCGCGCGCCGCGATTGCGCGCACGCGGCGTCGGCACCGTGTACTCATGGTAGTAGCCGCGCTTCGCCTTCGGCAGGATCCGCTCGCGGTTGCCGAACACGACGCCGTCTTTCTCGTACGGATAGGGGCCGCCGGCGCTGATCAAACCCAGCGTGGTCACGGCCTCGCGCGGAAGACGGGCGGTCGGAATCGTATCGAGCCCGCTCGCCGCCACGTCGGCCGGAACGGCCTCCCGTGCGTAAGCGGCGGAAACCAGACTGCCCGTCGGCGTGCCGACGATACCCATCGCGAACATCGCGAAGACGGACGCGAGCGCGCCGTTGCGGAGCCACTTGCGTGCCATGAACCAGGGTTCCCGCTGTTAAATCAAGTAGTTGACGACCAACAAAGGCGTTAGCGTAGCGTTATTGGCCGCGCGAATCAATGTCCGTTTGGGAATCGAAAGGCCAGTGATACCTGGAATCGCGCATTTTTTACCGAATTTGCACTACATTTATCTTACATAGGATAAAATGCGGGCGGCATCTCTGCCATGGCAAGACTCTGCCTCCTTGCCGTGCTCGCTACGCTGAGTGGAGAGAGATGCTGATGTTGCTTGAGGGAAGCGCGTTTGCGCCCTGCCCGCGGCGTGCCCATTGCGGGCACGCCTCTTTTTGCTTTTGTTTACAATTTCGCCCGACGCGCCACACCGGTTCGACCGGCCTGGCGCGTTCGTTTTGGCTCAGCGCGTGGCGTTCACGTCGGCGACCAGTAGCGCCGCCATGTTGACGATGCGACGAACGGTCGCCGATTCGGTCAGCACGTGCACCGGCTGCGCAGCGCCCAGCAGGATCGGCCCGATCGCGATGTTGTTGCCCGCGGCCGTCTTCAGCAGGTTGTACGCGATGTTCGCGGCGTCGATGTTCGGCAGGATCAGCAGGTTCGCTTCGCCTTCCAGCGTCGATTCCGGCAGGATTTCCTTGCGCAGCGCCGCATCGAGCGCGACGTCGCCGTGCATCTCGCCGTCCACCTTCAGCTCCGGCGCGCGTTCCTGCAGGATCGCGAGCGTATCGCGCATCTTCTTCGCCGAAGGTGCGTTGCTCGTGCCGAAATTCGAGTGCGACAGCAGCGCGACCTTCGGCTCGATGCCGAAGCGGCGCACTTCTTCCGCTGCCATGATCGTGATCTCGGCCAGCTCTTCCGGGGTCGGATCGACGTTCACGTGCGTGTCGACCAGGAAAATCTGGCGGCCCGGCAGCACGAGGCCGTTCATCGCCGCGTACACGCTGCAGCCCCGGCGCTTGCCGATCACCTGGTCGATGAAGTGCAGGTGGCGGTGCGTGGTGCTGATCGTGCCGCAGATCATTCCGTCCGCTTCGCCCTTTTTCACCAGCATCGAGCCGATCAGCGTCGTGCGGCGGCGCATCTCGACGCGCGCGAGCTGCTCGCTGATGCCCTTGCGCGCCATCATCTTGTAGTACGTCTGCCAGAAATCGCGGTAACGCTCGTCGTGCTCGGTGTTGACGACCGTGAAGTCGGTACCCGGCGTGAGGCGCAGGCCGTAGCGGTGGATACGGTGCTCGATCACCGACGGGCGGCCGATCAGGATCGGCTTCGCGAGTTTTTCGTCGACGATGATCTGAACGGCGCGCAACACGCGCTCTTCTTCGCCTTCCGCGAATACAACGCGCTTCTTCTCTTCCGGCGCAGCACGTGCGATCTGGAAGATCGGCTTCATCGTCGTGCCGCTGTGGTACACGAACTGCTGCAGGTGGACGCGATACGCCTCCATGTCCTCGATCGGGCGCGTCGCGACGCCGCCGTCCATCGCGGCCTGCGCGACGGCCGGCGCGATCTTCACGATCAGGCGCGGATCGAACGGCTTCGGAATCAGGTATTCGGGCCCGAACGACAGGTCCTGGATGCCGTACGCGGTCGCGACGATGTCGCTCTGCTCGTGCTGCGCGAGCTCGGCGATCGCGTTGACGGCCGCGATCTCCATTTCACGCGTGATCGTCGTCGCGCCGACGTCGAGCGCGCCGCGGAAGATGAACGGGAAGCACAGGACGTTGTTGACCTGGTTCGGATAGTCGGTACGGCCGGTCGCGAGAATCGCGTCGGGGCGCACTTCGAGCGCCGCTTCCGGCAGGATTTCCGGCGTCGGGTTCGCGAGCGCGAGAATCAGCGGACGCTCGGCCATGCCCTTCACCATCTCCTGCTTCAGCACGCCCGCGGCCGACAGGCCGAGGAAGATGTCCGCGCCGTCGATCACTTCGGCCAGCGTCCGCGCTTCCGTTTCGCGCGCGAAACGCTCCTTGTCCGGATCCATCAGCTCGGTGCGGCCCTTGTAGACCACGCCGGCCAGGTCGGTCACCGTGATGTTCTCGAGCGGCAGGCCGATGTCGACCAGCAGGTCGAGACACGCGAGCGCGGCCGCACCTGCGCCAGACGCGACGAGCTTGACCTTCTTGATGTCCTTGTTGACGACCTTCAGCCCGTTCGTGACGGCCGCGGCCACCACGATCGCGGTGCCGTGCTGGTCATCGTGGAACACCGGAATCTTCATCCGCTTGCGCGCTTCGCGCTCGACGATGAAGCAGTCCGGCGCCTTGATGTCTTCCAGGTTGATCCCGCCGAAGGTCGGCTCCAGCGCGGCGATCACGTCGACGAGTTTGTGCGGATCCGATTCGTTCAGCTCGATGTCGAACACGTCGATGCCCGCGAACTTCTTGAACAGCACGGCCTTGCCTTCCATCACCGGCTTCGACGCGAGCGGACCGATGTTGCCGAGACCGAGCACCGCCGTGCCGTTCGTGACCACGCCGACCAGGTTGCTGCGCGCGGTGAAGCGCGCCGCGTTGAGCGGATTCTCGACGATCTCCTCGCATGCGTACGCCACACCCGGCGAGTACGCGAGCGCGAGGTCGCGCTGGTTGATCATCTGCTTGGTCGGGGCGATCGCGATTTTCCCGGGGGTCGGGAATTCGTGATAGTCGAGCGCGGCTTCGCGAAGTTTGGCTTTGGAGGAGGCTTGGGTAGACATGTGTCTCTTGGCGGGCGGATTAGAATAACTCTTCGACGGCATTGTAGCGCCAATCATCGGCCGCCAGACCGGCGATTCGGGTGCAACAGCCGCGACAAAATTGTACTGAACGGTGCAGGAACGCCACCGCTCGCCTCGTACAATGCCGTTCCTTCCACCGTTTCGGATCCATCCGCCGTGCCAGCCGCCCTCTCCGAGTTTTCGCTGATCGAACGCTTCTTCACGCGCCGCGCCGCGCAGGGCGCCCGCGCGTCGACGCTCGGCATCGGCGACGACTGCGCGTTGATCGCGCCCCGATCCGGGAAATTGCTGGCCATTTCGACGGACATGTTGGTGGAAGGCCGCCACTTCTTCCCCGACGTCGCGCCCGACGCCCTCGGCCACAAGACGCTCGCGGTCAATCTGTCGGACCTCGCCGCGATGGGCGCCGAGCCGCGCGCGTTCACGCTCGCGTGCGCGCTGCCGCGCGCCGACGCCGCGTGGCTGGAAGCGTTCAGCAACGGGCTGTTCGCGCTCGCCGAGCGCTACGGCTGCGAGTTGATCGGCGGCGACACGACGAGCGGCCCGTTGAACCTGTGCGTGACCGTGTTCGGCGAAGTCGCGCCGGAAGCGGTGCTGCGCCGCGATGCCGCGCGCGACGGTGACGACGTCTGGGTGTCCGGCACGCTCGGCGACGCGCGCGCCGGCCTCGGCGTTGCGCGCGGCGAATGGGCGGCCGGCGCAAACGAAGCGGTCGCGTTCCGGCGCGCGCTCGAGTACCCGGAACCGCGCATTGCGCTCGGCCTCGCGCTCGCGGGCGTCGCGCACGCGGCGCTCGACCTCTCGGACGGCCTCGCAGGTGACCTGCAGCACATCCTGGTCCGCTCGAACGTGCGCGCCGAGATCGATGCCGACGCGGTGCCGCGCTCGGCCGCGCTCGCGACGCTGCCGCCCGACGTACAGCGCCGCTGCACGCTGGCCGGCGGCGACGATTACGAGCTGTGCTTCACCGCGCCGGCGGCGGCCCGCGCGGCGGTCGAAGCGGCGGGCGCGACGGCCGGCGTGGCGGTCACCCGAATCGGTACAATACGCGCGTTGTCCGCGCCGTCGGACCAGCCCGCGATCGCGTGGCGCGACGCTGCCGGCGCGCCTCTCGCTCTCACGTTGCACGGCTTCGACCACTTCCATGCAGACTGACCCGACGCCCGCGCACACCGCGGCCGAGCCCGGCGCCGCATCCGGCGGCAACGCGCCGCGGCGCGCGACCGCGCGTTTCATGCTGTCGCACCCGGCGCACATCGTGTCGCTCGGCTTCGGCAGCGGGCTCGCGCCGATCATGCCCGGCACGTTCGGCTCGCTGTTCGGCTGGCTCTCGTTCGTCGTGCTCAACCGCTATCTGACGGTGCCCGAATGGTGGGCGCTGATCGCGGTCGGCTTCGTGGCGGGCACGCGGCTCACCGGATTCACCGCGAGGAAAATGGGCTCGGCCGATCCCGGCGCCGTCGTCTGGGACGAGATCGTCGCGATCTGGCTCGTGATGCTGTTCGTCACGCCCGCGACCTTCGTCGGCCAGCTGTGGGCGTTCGTCGCGTTCCGCGTCTTCGACATGCTCAAGCCGCCGCCGATCCGCTATTTCGAGCGCCGCCTGAAAGGCGGGCTCGGCATCATGGTCGACGACCAGGTCGCCGCGTTCATGACGCTGCTCGTGATCGCCCTGTGGCGCTCCGTCGTCGGCTGACCGATTTCCGACTCCCGCTTCCCGACGCGCATGCCAACCGATTCCGTCGTCCACCAGCTTGCGATCCGCGCAGGCAACAAGCTGCGTGACGAGCACCTGACGCTCGCCACCGCCGAATCCTGCACCGGCGGCATGATCGCCGCGGCGATCACCGACATCTCCGGCAGCAGCCAGTGGTTCGAGCGCGGCTTCGTCACGTACTCGAACCAGGCCAAGATCGAGATGATCGGCGTGCCGCCCGACCTGATCGACAAGCACGGCGCCGTCAGCGAGCCCGTCGCACGCGCGATGGCCGAAGGCGCGCTGCGCAACAGCCGCGCGCAGGTCGCGCTGTCGGTCACGGGCATCGCGGGCCCGGCCGGCGGCAGCGAGAAGAAGCCGGTCGGCACCGTGTCGTTCGGCTGGAGCAACCGGCTCCACACCGACGTCGAAACGCTTGTATTCAAGGGCGACCGCGACCAGATCCGCACGCAGGCGGCCGCGCATGCGCTGCGCGGGCTGCTGAAGCTGCTCGACGAGCGCGAGGGCTGATCGGGCCGGGGGCGCACGCCGCACCCCCGCTTGCCCGCTTACTGGATCGCGTCCGGCTTCACGACGATCCAGTTCTTGTCCGCCGTGACCGGCAGGCCGAGCGATTTCTGCTGCGCGGCCGATTCATCCGACCACGCGCGGATCTGCGCCATCTGCTTGTCCTTCTTGTTCACCCACACGCGCACGCCGCCACGCGCGACGTCAGTCGCGTTCAGCAGCATGTAGCCGTCGGACGTCGGCGTGTCGCCCGCGACGAGCACCGGCTTCTTCCACTGGTCGATCCAGCCGACGATCGAGCCCAGCTTGCCTTCGTACCACGTCATCGGGTTCATCAGGAACGGCGTGATCACCAGGCTGCGGTTCGCGGCCTCGTCGTACTTGCCGGCCTTGATCTGCAGCCGCGATGTGGTCAGCGCGCCGGTCGCCGGGTTGCGCAGCAGCGTCGTCACGCCGATCACGTTCTGCGGCTTCACGTTGTAGCCGTACTTCGGGTCGGACAGCACGAGCCGCGCGAGTTCCTCGTGCGCGGCCGTCATCACGTACACCTCGATCCCGTTCTCGCGCAGCGCGTTGTACAGCTCCTGCATCCCGCGGAAGAAACGCGGCGGGTTCACCGTGCCGTCGACCACCTTGTCGCCCTGCCAGTAGCGGATCGGGATCGGCTTGCCGTCGGCGAGCATCGCGTCGACGTGGCGCTTCAGGTCGGCCAGCGACTGGCCGGCGAACGCCTGCGCGATCCACGGGTAGCAGACCAGGTCGTCGATCTCGCACAGCCGGTAGTAATAGCTCGTCAGCGATTCCCGGTAGTCGGCGGAATCCTTGAACGGGATCAGCTTCAGCGACGGGTCGAGCGTGTCGCGCGTCAGCACGCCACGGTTCTCGAGGTACGGCAGCAGCGACTCCTCGAGGTCGTAGCGGTAGGTCGTGTTGTCGGCGTCGAACACCGCGTAGTCGCCGCGGTGCGCGTGCGCGGCGATCATCGCGTTCAGCGCCTTCGCGCTGTCGGCCGGCCAGTGCGAGAGCTCCGCCGCATGGGCGAACGTCATGCACAGCGATGCAGCGAATGCGCTCAGAAGACGGCGGGACAGCTTGGGCATGTCGTCACTCCCTTTCTTGACATTTTCGTTACGGATCGATGACAAGCGGGAGCATCGCTCGATTGAATTGGCGACATGCGATATGGAAGCGACGGGAAGTTGTCCGCGTGCGCCAGTGCAGGCCAGGCGGGCGGAGGAACGGAAAAACCGAGGGGACGCGGCGGGCTCGCGCGTGGGAGCCCACCGGAACCGGCTGCCCGGAGCGGGCTCCTGCCCGGACCGCCGGTGCAACCGATCAACGATGCGCGTTGATCGTGTCGCGCGTCTTCTGCGCGGCGAGCGCCGCGGCTTCGGCGAAATCCTCGCCCTTGCTCGCGTACAGGATCGCGCGCGACGAGTTGATCATCATGCCGGTGCCGTCGGCCGTGCGGCCCGCGTTGACGGTCGCCTGCACGTCGCCGCCCTGCGCGCCGATGCCGGGAATCAGCAGCGGCATGTCGCCGACGATCCCGCGCACGATCTCGATTTCCTTCGGGAACGTCGCGCCGACCACGAGGCCGAGCTGGCCGTTCTTCGCGTTCCACTTGTTCGCCGCGAGATCGGCGACGACCTGGTACAGCGGCCGGCCGTTCGTGTCGAGGAACTGCAGGTCGGAGCCGCCCGGGTTCGACGTGCGGCACAGCACGATCACGCCCTTGCCTTCGTGCTCGAAGTACGGCTCGACCGAGTCGTAGCCCATGTACGGGTTCACCGTGACGGCGTCCGCGCGGTAGCGCTCGAACGCTTCGCGCGCGTACTGCTCGGCCGTGCTGCCGATGTCGCCGCGCTTCGCGTCGAGGATCACGGGCAGGCCCGGATGCTGGAGGTGGATGTGCGCGATCAGCCGCTCGAGCTGGTCTTCCGCGCGATGCGCGGCGAAGTAGGCGATCTGCGGCTTGAACGCGCTCGCGTATTGCGCGGTTGCATCGACGATCTGCCGGCAGAATTCGAAGATCGCGTCGGGCTGGCCGTCGAACTGCACGGGGAAACGCGACGGCTCGGGATCGAGGCCGACGCACAGCAGCGAATTCGTGCGCTGCCACGCGGCGCGCAGCGACTCAATGAAAGTAAGCGGGGAAGACATGGCGGGGACTCGCGGCAAACCGTTGGTAGATCGCGTATTTTACCCGCGTCGCCGGCCCGCCTCGCGTGACGCGGCATTGCCGCGCGCATCGGTGCGCTCGACGGTGAACGCGAACCGCCGCGCGAGCCGCTCGCCGGGCGCGAGCAGCGTCATCCCGTGCGCTGCCGCGCCGCCCGGCAGGTTCACCGCATTGATCGGATGATCGACCGGCTCGAAGCAGAAGAAATCCTCGCCGGGCGGCGTATAGAGCACGTACGCGTCGGCGTCGGCCGCTACCGTCAGCGACAGCCCGCGGCGCGGCCAGCTCACCGTCGCGTGGCCGCCCCAGCCGGTGAACGCATGATTGACGAGCGCGGCCGGCAGCGGATACGCGACGCCGAACTGCCAGGCCGGTGGCACGCTGACGTGTCGCACCGGCAGGAAATCCGCGCCCGACAGCCACAGCCCGCCGGCGGCCGCGGCCAGCTCGGTCGCGACATCGCGCACGAGGAACGGATGCACGCCGAGCCCGAACGGCAGCCGCGCGCGCCCCGCGTTCTCGATCGTCAGCGCGATCGACAGCGTCGCGTCGTCGAGCTCGAACGACTGGATCGCGCGGAACGCATACGGCGCGCCGGCGGTGCGATCGAGCGACAGTTGCAGCGACGTGCCGGTCGCATCGTCCACCTGCCACGGCGCAAGCCAGCCGTCGCCGTGGATCGGCAGCGGCTCGTCGCGGCGGTTGCGCGGCACCGCGACGCGGCGCCCGTCGCATTCGAACCGCCCGTCGCCGATCCGGTTGGAGTACGGCAGCAGCGGATAGCACGCGAGTTCGTTCGGGTCCGTTGCCGTCTCCGGGTGCTCGCAGCGGCGGAACACCGGCACCAGCGCGCCGTTGTCGCCGCGCCAGTCGAAGCGCGCGATGCCGCCGCCGAGATGCGGCAGCACGTCGAGCCGCAGCGACGCGTTCGACAGCGTGACGGCCGCCGCATGGGCGGCGCCGACGCCCTGCGCGAAGGCAGCCGTCTGCGGGCCGGGGCTGACCGGCTGCGCGGCGGCGGCCAGGCGCGCGCGGCGCGACTGGCTGGTGGACGACGATGCGCGCGAGGACGTGGCGGTCATGATGAACTCCTTTCCTTCGTCGAAGAAACGATGCGGGACGTGCGAACGGTCAGGCCCAGCCGCCGTCGACGATCACATCCTGCGCGGTGATCATCCGGCTGTCGTCGGCCGCGAGAAACAGCGCCATCCGCGCGAGGTCGGCCGGCAGCAGTTCGGCATCGACGCACTGGCCGGCCTTGATCGCCGCGCGGCCCGCGTCGTCGAGCCACAGCCGGCGCTGCTTGTCGGTCATCACCCAGCCGGGCACCAGCGAATTCACGCGGATGCCGAACGGGCCGAGGTCGCGCGCGAGCCCGCGCGTCAGCCCCTGCACGGCCGCCTTCGCCATCACGTAGACGGGATAGCCGCCGTTCTTCAGCATCCAGCTGATCGAGCCGAGATTGATGATCGCGCCGCCGCCACGCTGCTTCATGTCGTCGATCACCGCCTGCGCGGCGAAGAACTGGTGACGCAGGTTCACCGCGATGCCCGCGTCGAACGATGCGGGCGTCACGTCGCCGATCGCATGGCGCGCGTCGTTCGCCGCATTGTTCACGAGCACCGCGATCGCGCCGATGCGCGCGCGGATCGCGTCGATCGCGTGGCGCAGCGCGTCGATGTCGGTCAGGTCGCACTGGAGGAACAGCGGCGCATGGCGCACGTGCGCGAGGCTTTCCGCGAGCGCGGCACCGGCCGCCGCGTCGAGGTCGACGAACGCGACGCGCGAGCCCTGCTCTGCGAAGTGTTCGACGAACGCCGCGCCGATGCCGGTCGCGCCGCCCGTGATCAGCACCGCGCGATCCTCGAGGCTCGGGTAGCGGGCATAGCGCGCGTGGCTCGCGGTGTGCGGGTCGGGCGCGGAAGTGTCGATGGTCATGCGGTTCGTCTCCGTAAGAGCGGATCGGGTCAGTCGCGGACGCCGCGGTTCTTCAACTGGTCGAGCAGCACGGCCGCGAGCAGGATCGCGCCGCGCACGAGGTACTGGTAGAACGCATCGATGTTCAGCAGGTTCATCACGTTCTCGACGGTGCCCATGATCAGCACGCCGATCACGACGCCCGAGATCGTCGCACGGCCGCCCATCAGCGACACGCCGCCGAGCACGCACGCGGAGATCACGTTCAGCTCGAAGCCCTGCGCGGCGTTCGGCTGGCCCGACGTGATGCGCGATGCGAGAATCACGCCCGCCAGCGCCGTCACCGCGCCCTGGATCAGGAAGATGTACACGCGCGTGCGTTCGACGTTGATGCCCGCAAGCCGCGAGGCTTCCGGGTTGCCGCCGATCGCGAGCGTGTTGCGGCCGTACACCGTCTGGTTCAGCAGCACGCCGAACGCGATGAAGCACAGCAGCGTGACCCAGATCGGCAGCGACACGCCGAAGAGCGTGAGCCCGCCGAGCGCGATGAAGGTATCCGACGACACGCCGACCGCCTGCCCCTTCGACACGATGAAGCCGAGCCCGCGCACGATCTCCATCGTCGCGAGCGTCGTGATCAGCGCGTTGATGCGCAGGTACGCGATCACCGCGCCGTTCACGAAGCCGATCGCGGCGCCGGCCGCGACCGCCGCGACGATCGCGACGAACGTGTTGTCGGTCGCGTTCAGCACCATCGCGCACAGCACGCCCGAGAACGCGACGGTCGAGCCGATCGACAGGTCGAAGTCGCGCGACGCGAGACAGAACATCATCGTGCACGCGACCATGCCGATCTGCGAGATCGACAGCGCGAGGCCGAGCATGTTGTCGATCGAGAAGAAGTGATCGACGGTCAGCGACATCGTGATGAACATCACCGCGAAGATCGCGATCAGGCTGTATTCGGTCAGATGCTGCCACCACTTCTGGCGGTCGCTCTGCTGCGGCACCAGCGCGTCGGCCGACGGCTTCACGGCGGCGCTGCCAAGGTTTTCGTTGACTTGCATGATTGAGTCTCCTGCTCCTGCATCGCACGGCCCGCGCCGTGCATGTCCGATTCGATTGTCGTGTCCTGCGTCAGGCCGCTTCGACGGCGCTCGTCTGCGGCAGCGCCAGGCTCAGCACCGCGTGTTCGTTCGCCTGTTCGCGCGGCAGCTCACCCGCGATCCGGCCCTCGCGCATCACGACGATGCGGTCGGACACGCCGAGCACTTCCGGCAGTTCCGACGACACCATCACGATCGCGCAGCCGCGTTCCGCGAGCCGGTAGATCACGTCGTAGATCTCGTGTTTCGCGCCGACGTCGATCCCGCGCGTCGGCTCGTCGAGGATCACGACCTTCAGGTCGGGCTCCGCGAGCCAGCGCGACAGGATCGCCTTCTGCTGGTTGCCGCCCGACAGGAAGCGGATCTTCTGCCGCCGGTTCGGCGTCTTGATCTTGAGCCGCTGGATGAAACGATCGGCCGTTTCGCTCTCTGCCTTGCGGTTGATAAAGAGCCCCGCGCGCAGCGAATGGCGGCGGCAGCTGATGTTGATGTTCTCCGCGACCGACGCGATCGCGATGATCCCCTCTTCCTTGCGGTCCTCGGGGCACAGCACGATGCCGTGGCGGATCGCGTCGCCGGTGCGCTTCACGTCGATGCGCACGCCGTCGAGCGTCAGCGCGCCCGCGCGCCGGCGATCCGCGCCGTACACGAGCCGCATCAGCTCGCTGCGGCCCGCGCCCACGAGCCCGAAGAAGCCGACGATCTCACCCGCGCGCACCGAGAAGCTCGCGGGTTCGCGCAGTGCCGGGCCGTCGATGCCTTCGGCCGCGAAGCGCACGTCGCCGAGCGCACGCGGCGCGTAATGGTAGATATCCGAAATCTCGCGCCCGACCATCTCGGCGACGAGCCGTTCGCGCGGCACGTCGGCGAGCGATTCGTGCGATGCGATCTTGCGCCCGTCGCGGAAGATCGTGCAGGCGTCGCACAGCCGGTAGATCTCGTCCATCCGGTGCGAGATGTAGATCAGCGCGCGGCCCTGCGCACGCAGGTCGTCGACGAGCTTGAACAGCACTTCGGTCTCGCGATGCGACAGCGAGCTGGTCGGCTCGTCGAGCGCGATCACGCGCGCATTGCGCATCAGCGCCTTGCAGATCTCGACCATCTGCCGCTGCGCGATCGACAGCCGCCCGAGCTTCGCGTCCGGATCGAGATCGACGCCCATCGCGGCGAGCCGCTCGCGCACGAAGCGCTTCGCCTCGCGCTTCCTCACCCAGCCGAACGCATTCGGCAGGCGGCCGAGCAGCAGGTTTTCCGCGACCGTCAGGTCGGGCACGTACTGCAGCTCCTGGTGAATCACCGCGATGCCGGCCGCGATCGACGCGGCCGCACTCGCGAACTGCACGGGCTGGCCGTCGACCAGCACGCTGCCCGCATCGGGCTGGTATTCGCCGCCGAGAATCTTCAGCAGCGTCGACTTGCCCGCGCCGTTCTCGCCCATCAGGCCATGCACCTCGCCCGCATGCACGTCGAACGAGATGCCGTCGAGTGCGCGCACGCCGGGAAAGACCTTGCCGATATTGTCAAAACGCAGTGCCGCTGACACGTCGTCTCCCTACTTCCTGATCGATCGACCGCCGGCCGCCGCCTCTCGGCGGCAGCCGGCGGGCCGCTTACTTCGACGCGAGCCCCATCTCGTCGCGCACCTTCGACACGTTGTCGCGCGTCGCGAGCATGCCGGTCGTCAGCGTCAGCGCCGGCGGCGCCTTGCCCTGCGTGATCCACGTGTACATCAGGTCCGAGGTTTCCTCGCCGTGGCGCTTCGGGCTGATGATCACGGTGCCGTAGAAGCCCGTCGGCTGCGGCTTCTTGAACTCGTTCAGCGCCGAATCGGAACCGCCGATGCCGATGCCGATCATGTTGTCCGCCTTGAAGCCGCGCCCTTCGGCCGCACGCACCGCGCCGAGCACGGCCTCGTCGTTCAGGCCGTACGCCACCCAGTGCTTGAACTGCGGATTCTTCGTGAGCGCGATGTTCGCCGCGTTGAAGGCATTTTCCGTGTCGGTCTTCGCCTGCGGCGCCGCGATCACGTTCGCCTTCGGGAAGCCGGCCGCCACCAGCGCGTCGGTCGCGCCGCTGGTGCGGTCATGCGCGGTCGGCAGCTGCTCGTAGGTGATGTCGATCGCGCCGACGTCCTTCATGTCCCAGCCGCGCTTCTTGATCTCGGCCGCAATGCCGTCGCCGACCTGCTTGCCGATGTTGTAGGCGGAGATCCCCATGTGCGGGACCGACTCGATCGGCTTGCCCGCGCCGTCGACGAGGCGGTCGTCCACCGTCATCATCTTCAGGTTGTGCGACTTCGCCTTCGCGACGATGCCCGGCCCGAGCTTCACGTCGGGCGTGCAGATGATGAAGCCCTGCGCCTTCTGCGCCGACAGGTTGTCGATCGCGCTCATCACCTTCTCGCCGGACGGCGCGCCGATCTTCACGAGCGTGAAGCCCTTCTGCTTCGCGGCGATCTCGGCGAACTTCCACTCGTCCTGGAACCACGGCTCTTCCGGCTGCTTCACGAGGAAGCCGATCTTGACCGGGTCGGCCGCGTGCGCGACCGGGCTGCCCATCACCACCGCGGCCGCGGCCGCCAGCGTTACGAACGTTCTGCGTTTCATCTCCAGTGTCTCCTTGTTTTCATCGAACAGGATGCAGCCGCTTGTTGGTTTCGACGCTGCGTGCGCGCGGCCGTCGCACGTGCGGTCTTTCGAATCGTTGCTTCAGTCGTGATACAGCGCCGCGCGCCCGCCATCGACGGTGATGCACGCGGCATTGATGAACGGCGCCTCGTCGGACGCGAGGAACACGGCCGTCATCGCGACTTCCTCCGGCCGGCCGATCCGCTTCATCGGCTGCAGCGCGAGCGTTTCGGCGCGCGCGGCAGCAGGGTCGGGTTGTGCGTCCCACCAGTCGCGCGTGAGCTGCGTCT
Organism: Burkholderia sp. SRS-25; assembly: GCF_004343765.1. Classification (NCBI taxonomy): domain Bacteria; kingdom Pseudomonadati; phylum Pseudomonadota; class Betaproteobacteria; order Burkholderiales; family Burkholderiaceae; genus Burkholderia; species Burkholderia sp. SRS-25. The sequence continues at coordinate 78,711 of NZ_PTXM01000026.1, read as the reverse complement.
CGATGTAGCCCGGCGCGATCGCGTTCACGCGCACGTTGCGCGCCGCGTATTCGATGCCGAGCGCGCGGGTGAGGCCCAGCACGCCGTGCTTCGCGACCGGGTACGGAAAGCAGCCCGGAATGATCCTGAACGCGTGCGTCGACGCGATGTTCACGATGCTGCCGCGGCCGCGTTCGACCATCCCCTCCAGTGCCGCGCGGCAACCGTGCCACACGCCGTCGAGGTCGACCGCGAAGCAGCGCCGCCAGTCGTCGTCGGTCATCGTCAGCGGATCGGCGAACACGTTGATGCCCGCGTTGTTCACGAGCACGTCGAGCGGCCCGAATGCCGCCTCGGTCTGCGCCAGTGCAGCACGCACCGACTCCTGCCGCGCGACATCCGCGTGCAGCGGCAGCACGCGCGCGCCGGCAGTCTCCTGCGCAATCCCGGCGGCCGTGCGCTGCGCCTGCGGAAAGTCGAGATCGACGAGCGCGACGGCCGCCCCCTCGCGAACGAACGCGCGAGCGATCGCGGCGCCGATGCCCCGGCCCGCGCCAGTCACCATCGCGACCTTGTCCGCGAGGCGGCTCATCATGCAGCTCCGCCGCGCGCCGCGCGCAAGCCGGCCTGGAACGCATGCGCGTTCGCCGCGGTCGCGTCGGCCGACTGGCCGGGGCGGTACAGCGCCGAGCCGAGCCCGAAACCGTTCGCGCCGGCATCGAGGAACGGCGCCATGTTGTCGGGCGAGATACCGCCGACCGGAATCAGCGGCACCGCGCGGTCGATCACCGCGCGCCACGCCTTCACGACAGGCACGCCGAGCTGCTCGGCCGGGAACATCTTCAGCACGTCGGCGCCGTTCGCGAGCGCCGCAAAGGCTTCGGTCGGCGTCGCCACGCCCGGCGCGCTCGCGAGGCCGCGCTCGCGTGCGCGGCGGATCACGGCCGCGTCGCTGTGCGGCATCACGATCAGCGCGCCGCCCGCATCCTGCACGCGATCGACATACTCGGCACGCAGCACGGTGCCCGCGCCGACGATCGCATCGTCGGGCAGCGCACGCCGCAGCGCGGCGATGCTGTCGAACGGATCGGGCGAGTTGAGCGGCACCTCGACGATCCGGAAGCCGGCTTCATAGAGCGCACGGCCGTGGTCGGCCGCTTCGGCGGACGTGATCCCGCGCATGATCGCGATCAGCGGGCACGCGTCGAACGCACGCATCAGCGCGGCGTGGGGCGCATACGGCGCGGGCAGGGTCAGGTCGGACGGCATCGAAAATTCCTCGTCGAACAATTCATTGGTCGGCACAGACGGGCTCGCCGTCTGCACGCACGAGCCCGGCGCGCGACGCGATCCGCCACAGGCCGCGGTCGGTCGCGTGTGCGACGACGCGGGCGTGCGGGTGGCCGAATTCCTGGAGCGCATCGGCGTAGCGCGCGCACAAGCTGTCGTCGCCGATCAGCAGCAGCGGCTGGTCCGCGAGTGCGATGCCGCGCTCCGCGAGCATCGCGTCGAGCGCGTTGAGCTCATGGCCGATCAGCAGCCCGGACAGGTAATCGCCCTGCGCATCGGGTGCGAGCCGGTCGGTCAGGCCGAGCGTGCGCGTGCTGAAGATCGTCGCGAGCAGCCCCGTGTGCTGCGCGCCGCGCGCGACCGAGACGCCGCGTACGAACGCCGCGCGATCGGGCGACGCACCGGCGCGCATCGTGCGGCCGAGGATCGTATGGTCGCGCAGCACCGCGAACAGCTCGCCCGTCATGAAGGTCTGGAAACGCTCGATCAGCCCGTCCCTCACCCATGCCCATTTCGCATGGGTGCCCGGCAAGCCGATCAGTACCCCTGAACGATCGGCGCCAAGCGTGGGATCGCTCGCAAGCGCACCGAATATCTGCGTTTCTTCACCGCGCATCACGTCGGGCAATTCGCCCGTGGCGATGACGCCCGGCACGATCGAGATCGTCGTGCCGCGCGACGTCGTCACCGTGATGAGGCCCTTGACGAGCGCATCGGCGCCGGCCGGCACCGCGACGTACGGCGCCTCGCGCCAGCCCTGCGCGCTGCCGACCATCCCGGCGGCGAGCACCGGCAGGCCCGGCGTGCGGTCGAGCCAGTCGCCGCACGCTTCCTCGAACACGGCGTCGAACGCGCGCGCGCCGCCGCCCGGCACATGCATCACGCCCGCCGCACGGCTGCGCGTGTCGATGAGCGCGCCGTGCGCGTCGTACAGATAAGCGCGCAGCGACGTCGTGCCCCAGTCGAGCGCGATCAGCGACGGTGTGGCGGTACTGGCATCCGGAACGGGCCGGGTCGAAGTCGTCATCGTTTGATCCTGCGGGTACCCTGCGGCGGGCTCCAGCCCAGTTCCGCGGAAATGGCTCGCGCTTCGCGCTGCACGAGCGGAATCAGTTCGTCCATCCGGTCGTGCGGCATGTACGGAATCGTGCTCGCGACCGACACGGCCGCGACGATCGCGCCCGATGCGTCGCGGATCGGCGCGGCCACGCAGCGGATCGACGCCTCGTTCTCCTCGAGATCGAACGTGTAGCCGCCGGCCGCGTAATGCGCCATGCGCTGCAGGAACGCGCTGGTCTCGGGCCGGTTGTCCGGCTTGAAATTGACGCCGGCAAGCGCCCGCCGGGCGGCCTCGAACAGCGAGCGCCACGTGTCGGGATCGGTGTCGAGCATCATCGCCTTGCCGATGCCGGTCGACGCGAGCGGCATCCGGTGGCCGACGCGCGAGCGCATCTCGAGGCCGCGCGTGCCGGGAATCTTGTCGATGTACAGCACGTCGTCGCCGTCGCGCACGCCGAGATGGATCGTGTCGAGCGTCGCTTCCGCGAGGGCTTCGAGGTGCGGGCGCGCCACCGCGGTGAGCGGCATCTGCTCGAGCGCGATCGTGCCGAGCTCGATCAGCTTCGGGCCGAGCAGGTAGCCGCCCTGCACCTGGCGCAGGTAGCGCGCCTGCACGAGGCTGCTGACGAGGCGGTGCGTCGTGCTGCGCGTCGTGCCGAGCGCGGCGCCGATCGCACGCATGTCGCGCGCGCCGTTCGCGATCGCTTCGAGGATCGCGAGACCGCGCAGCAACGTCTGCGTACCGGCCTGCTGTGCGGCGAGATCGAGCGGCGTACTGGTCGCGCCGATGCTGTCGGTCAGCGACGCATCGTCCGGCGTCGCACGCCGGGCGTCGAGGGCAAGGGTATCGGGCATCTTGGTCATGGGGCGGGCTTCTTCAACGGAATCGGTGAAGCCGTTCGCACGATGCCGAAACTGCGCGCGGCGTCGCGACGAGGCGGCGGTCGATGCACCGAGTAAAGCGCCCGGCGAACTTCATGGAAGGTGTCTCCGTGTGCGTCGGGCGCCGCGCGATGCGTGGGTCCGAAGCTGTCGATGTGCTTCGGATTGTAGGAGCGCACGCACTCGCCTCCAATATTTGAATGCGTTGCCCAGATAATGAGAATTCGGCGCGAATCCGCCATGTATTCGATGTAGCGGCGGCTTCATGTGCACGGGGGCGGAACCCGCCGTGCAGCAGGTTCCGCCCCCGTTTGTTCACCGCGCGCCGCGCTTACTGCTGGCTGCTCGTGCTGCGTGCCTGCATGTAGCGCTGGACGTCCGCGAACGACACGCGGCCGCTGCCGCCCGAGTCGATCTGCCGGAAGTGGTTCGCGACATAGCCGAGGCCGGCCGCGCGTGCCTGCGACTCCGTGATCGAACCCGTGTTCTGCGCGTCGGCCGCGCTGAACTGTCGCGCGAGCTTGCGCACCACCTGCGCATGCAGCGCGGCGCCCGTCGTCTGCGTGCCGGCGGTCGGCTTGCGCGCGGCCGGCGGTACATACGGATCGCCGAGCTGCGCCTGGCGAGCACGCACCGGTGCGGCGGCGTCGCTCGCCTGCGCGAACGCGGATACGGATGCTGCGGCGCCGACACAGGCGAGCGCCGCGGCAACGACGATGAAACGATTCTTCATATCAGGCTCCAGTCTGGAATGAGGTCGTCGACGGCAGGCGCGGCGCCACCGCGGGCGCGCGTCGCCTGCCTGGCGCAGCATCAGTGCGCGGCCGCGTTGTAGAAGGTCACGAGGTCGGCTTTCTCCTGCGGACGCGACGTATCGTCGAGATAGACCATGTGTCCGCCCTGATAGTCCTTGATCGTCAGGTTCGGTTGCGTCCCGAGCCGCGCGAGGTCGAGCTCGGTCTGGTAGAACGGCGTCGCGATGTCGTGATATCCGTTCAGCGACAACACCTTCAGTTGCGGATTCAGCGACAGCGCCGCGGCGAGATCGGGGATCGTGTCCGGCATCGCGAGGCCGTCGTGCGTCCAGTCCCACGTGTTGATCGCATTGCTGCTCACGGAGTAGGCCGACTGCGCGGTGTACTTCAGCTCGTTCGGCAGGTACTTGCCGATCGTGTCGGTGAACGGCTTCGTGATGAACGAGCTCGACGGATCGCCGTCGGCCGCCAGCGGGCTCGATACCGGCACGTTCACGCGCGCGTCGTAGCGGCCGATCAGCGTGCCCGGGATCAGCGACAGCTGGAAGCTGTTGTCGAAGAAGGTCGGGATCACGTTGAAGTCCGCATTCCACAGCGACTGCTTCACGCCGGTCGAATTCACCATCGTCGTGACGAGGGTCGGCGGCGGCGGCGTATGGCTCGCCAGGTACGCGTTCACGGCCGGCGCGTAGCTGCCGGCCGTCAGCAGGCGCATCTGGTCCGCATACTGCGGCAGGCTCGACGGGTTCGGGTTGTCGAGCTGGTAGTACGCGCCGACCGTGCCATACGACGGCACGAAACCCGCGCAACTCACCGGGCTCGACCCGTTGTTCGAGTTGCCGATGTAGTCGCTCGCCATGTCGCAGTTCACGTTGTAGTTCAGGATCGACGACTGCAGCACGATGCCGTCGAGCTTCACGCCGGCCGTCTCGAGCAGGTTCGCGAGCACGTCGGTGCGCGGCGTGCCGTACGATTCGCCGAACAAGTATTTCGGCGAGTCGTTGCGCTGGTTCACGGCGATGTAGCGCGTCACGAAATCGCGGAACGCGCCGCCATCCTGGTCGACGCCCCAGAACGTCTGGTTCGTGTTCGGCGCGATCGCTTCGGAGAAGCCGGTGCCGATCGCATCGACGAACACGAGGTCGGTCGTGTCGAGCAGGCTTTCCTGGTTGTCGACGAACGGGAACGTCGACGTGTTCGCGTTCGGGTCGCCCGTCTGGATCCGGCGCGGGCCGAACGAGCCGAGGTGCAGCCACACCGATGCCGAGCCGGGGCCGCCGTTGTACAGGAACGTGACGGGTCGCTTCGCCGCGGGCTGGTTGTCGGCCGTATAGGCGACATAGAAGAACGATGCTTCGGGCGCGCCGGTCTGCGGATTGCGCGCGACGAGGTGGCCGGCCGTGGCCGTGTAGCGGATCGTCTTGCCGTTGAGGGTGATCTGGTGATGCGTGACGGCAGCCTTTTCAACCGCGGCGGAGGCGTCGAGCGACGCGTTTGCGCTCGACGAATAACTGTTCGGATCGTTGTACGCCTTGTCCACCTGACTGGCGGGATCGGCTGAATTGTCGGCGCTGGCAGCAGTAGACGAAGTCACGTCGTCGTTGCAGGCCGTCAGAATCAGCGAAGAAAACACCACTCCCAACAACAGCTTCGCTTTGCTTGCTGGCATCGTTGCTTTCCTTCTCTCGGATGTTTTTTGTGTCGAGCAGCCGGATAAGCCACCCCCCGCCTCGATTGCGGCCGATAAGCCGAGGCGCTGGCCAATATACGCGAGCCCGTCAGCTTTGAAAAATTTTGAAATATTTGGCTGGCGACCGGTGCGGCGCACACCTTTCAGTAATGCTTCGGTTTGCGAAACGTTGCATTTCACGCACCTTTCACCAACTTTCGTGTTTATCCTGAAAGACTAAAAATTCCCGAATTTCGTGCCATATCGGGCAACAAAATCGCACGGCGTCCGGTATTGCTCAGCAAAACGAAATAGATGGATTCGTCTAAAGGATGTGGCACGAAATGCGTATGACACGCATGCGCTGCAGCGCACAAACGATCCGCGGGTGGCGCACGGGCGACGAAACCGTCAATTCGACGGCGCGAGCGCGCCGTTCATTGCGATTGCGGCAGCTCGGCCGCGCCCATCCGGCGGGCAATGACTGCCGCGCGCTGCGCCTGGTAGGCCGAGCCGCGGTGCGCGTCGAACCAGCGCGGCTTCGGCAGCATCACCGCGAGGCGTGCCGATTGCCACGCGCCGAGCCGGCTCGCGGGAATCCTGTAGTAATAGCGGGCGGCCGCTTCGGCGCCGTACACGCCGCGCCCCCACTCGACGGAATTCAGGTAGATCTCGAAGATCCGCTCCTTGTCGAGCACCGTCTCGAGCATCCACGTGATGATGAGCTCCTGCCCCTTGCGGATGTAGCTCTTCTCGCGCGACAGGAACAGGTTGCGCGCGAGCTGCTGCGTGATCGTCGAGCCGCCTGCGACGATCTTGCCGCGCGCCTTGTTCTTCTCCCACGCCTGCAGGATCGCGTCGACGTCGTAGCCGTTGTTGGTCGCGAACGTCGAATCCTCCGACGCGATCAGCGCGCGCTTCAGGTTGCGCGAGATCTGGTCGTACGGCACCCATTGATGCTGAATCTGCGCGGGCGGCTTGTCACGCGACAGCCACCACGCGTCGGTGCGCATGAACGCGGTCGAGCCCGGGTTCACGAACGACCACAGCGCGATCTGCGCGAGATAGAACAGCTGCGTCGCGAGCCACGCGCCCGCGAACACCGATCCCGCGTAGACGATCCAGCGGGTCGGGCTCACCGTCCGCGTGGGCTGCGTGCCGCTCACCGCCACCACGTGCCGCGCTCCGTTCAGCTTGCCGCAAGCGCCTGGCGCAGCGCGGCCAGCACCGGTGCGCCGTCCGGCCGCACGCCGCGCCAGATGAAGAACGATTCGGCCGCCTGCTCGACGAGCATCCCGAGGCCGTCGGCCGTGCGCGCGCCGAGCGACGCCGCATGCTGCATGAACACCGTCGGCTGCGCGCCATACATCATGTCGTACGCAAGCGTGCCCGCGCCGAATGCGGCCGCGTCGCACTCCGGCAGCGCGGCATCGAGGCTGCCGGCCGTCGCGTTGATCACCACGTCGTACGGCTCCGCGCGCACGACGTCCGGGCCGCCGCCCGCGAGCGTGCAGCCCGCGTCGTGCGCGGCCTGCATGAACTGGCCGACGAGCGCTTCGGCCTTGCTCGCGGTGCGATTCACGATCGTGATCGACAGCGGCGCGCGGTCGAGCAGCGGCAGTACGACACCGCGCGCCGCGCCACCCGCACCGAGCAGCAGGATGCGTGCGCCTGCCAGCGACACGCCGAGATTCGCTTCGATGTCGCGCACGAGGCCGACACCGTCGGTGTTGTCGCCGTGGATGCGGCCATCGGCGTCGATGCGCAGCGTATTCACGGCACCCGCCGCCGCGGCGCGCGGCGACAACGTGTCGGCGAGCGCATGCGCCTCGAGCTTGAACGGCACCGTCACGTTCGCACCGCGACCGCCTTCGGCGACGAATGCCCGCACGGCCGCGTCGAAACCGTCGACCGGCGCGAGCCGGTGCGTGTATTCGACCGGTTCGCCAGTTTGCGCGGCGAACTGCGCGTGGATGAACGGCGACTTGCTGTGCGCCACCGGGTTGCCGAACACCACATAGCGGTCGGCGCCGCTCGTCGACGCAACCGCGGTCATGATGCGCGCCCCTCGTCGCCGGCGTTGCCGTTCGCGGCTTCGCCGCCTTCGCCAGCTGCTGCGCCATCCGCTTCCGCCAGTGCTTCGGCTTCGGTTTCGGCCGTCGCGTCGTCGGCGTCGATCAGCGTGTCTTCGCCGCCTTCGGCGTCATCCTCTTCCTCGGCCGCGTCGCCGCTCGTCACGGTCGGTGCGTCGAGCACGTTCAGCAACCGCACCGACGCCTCGATCGTCAACTCGTCGAGCGACATCACGTCGAGCAGCACGCGCGTGCCGCGCGCATGCACGCCGAGCCCCGGCACGTGCAGCAGCAGCGGAATTTCCTCGAGGCGCACGAGATCGCCCTTCACGACGCTCGCGACGACGTGCTTCTTCTGCTCCTGCGCGAGCCAGCGCAGACACCAGAAATATTCCATCCGGCGCTGGTAGTCCGCGTAGGCCGTGTAGGTGTCGTCGAAGCCCTGCACGACTGCGTACAGATCGGCGTCCTTCGGCTTGAACGGCGCGGCGAGCTTCGCGGTAACGCCATGCTGCACGCACGCGAGCAGTTGCCACTGATTCACGAGGTCGACGTAGCGGCGCAGCGGCGACGTGCTCCACGCGTACTGCGCCACGCCGAGGCCTTCATGCGGCGCGGCCGTCGTCTGCATCCGCGTGCGCTTCGGGCCCGGCGCGCCGAAGCCGCGCTGCGAGCGGTAGATGCCCGGCACCGTGTGGTCGTGCAGGAACGCGCCCCAGGTCGAGTTCGCGAGGATCGCGAGCTCCGACACGATCAGGTCGAGCGGCGACCCGCGACGGCGCGGCGTGATCGACACGTGCTCGCCGTCGACGTAGAAGTTGTAGTCGGTGTTGCGCTGCACCTCGCGCTTCAGGCCATAGCCCGCACGCGCGACCTGGCGCTTCTCGAACAGCGCCTGCGCGAGCGGCCACAGCACGGCGATGTCGTCCTTGTGCGGATAGTCGCCGGTGCCGGCCGCGAGCGTCTCTTCGTTGACGAGTTCGTCGAGGTGGTTGTGTCGCAGGTTGCTCTTCACGAACACGAGCTCGGCGCGCGTCTCGTTCGCGACGATCTCCTGCGTTTCGCGGTTGACGATGATGTACAGCGACAGCGCCGGGCGGTAATCGCCCTCTTTCAGCGTGAACACGTCGACGACGTCGTCCGGCAGCATCGTGATCTTGTCGCCCGGCATGTAGACGGTCGACAGGCGCGTGCGCGCGATCGCGTCGACCGGGTCGCCGCGCACGATGCCGAGCGCCGGTGCGGCAATGTGCACGCCGATCCGCACGCGGCCGTCGGCCAGGTGCTCGACCGAGAACGCATCGTCGATTTCGGTCGTCGTGATGTCGTCGATAGAGAACGCCTGGACGTCCGCGCGCGGCAGGTCGTCCGGCAGCGCGCCGACCGTGACGGCCGGGAAGCCCGTGCCGTGCGGGAAGAATTCCGCGAGGAAGCGCGCCTCGTGCAGCGCGCGCGGCGACGCGATGCCGCCGCAGTCGAGCATCAGCCGCGCCGGCGACACGCCGCGCGCAGCAGCCGCCGCTTCCATTGCCTTGTATTCGATCGCGTTCTTGTCCGGCCGCGTCAGCAGCCCGAGCACCTTGCCCGCGAACGCCTCCGGCAGCTTGCCGGCCTTCAGTTCCTCTTCATACTGCACCTGGACGAGCGCCTGCTGGCGCTTGCGCTCGAGCGACGCGAGCGCCATCTTCAGTTGCTCTTCCGGCGCGCGCTGGTACTGGCCGCGCCCCTTGCGGCGGAAGTAGACGGGCGAGCCGTGCAGTCGCAACACCAGCGCGGCGCGCTCGACCGGGCCGTACGTCGCGCCGAAGTATTCCGCGGCCAGCGCCGTATACGCGAACTCGTCGGCCGGCGCGCATTCCCACAGGAAATCCAGATCGATCTGCTGCGCGGCCGTGTCGGCCTCCTGCATCAGTTCGCTTGCGGCCGGCTTGTCGAATTCGATCAGCACGTCTTTCGCGCGCACCTTCGCCCGCCGCCCGCCGGGCAACTCGACCTGAAACGCGTCGCCCTGGCGCGACAGCACGCTGCCCGCCTTGAAACTGCCCGATTCCTCGAAGAAAACGTTCACTCAGTACTCTCGTTCAGACTGCCGGGCGCCGCGTCGGCGGCGCCGCATGATGATGGGAATTCGATCGGCACGTGGCCGGTTTAAGACGTTTTTTCGTCGCAAAACGCGAGAACGTCGTCGACATAGTCGGCAAATTCGCTGATCCCGTGATCGCTGCCTTCGATCACGCGCGTTTTCGCGCCCGGGTAATGCGCGAGCATCTCGCGGTAATCGAGCACCTCGTCGCCGGTCGCCGCGAACAGATAGTAGCGTTCGGCACGCGTGATCGCCGGCACGCGCAGCGCATCGAGCTCCTGCAGGTGACGGCGCTCGACGACGATCGTGCCGCCGCCGTGGTACAGCGGCTGTTCGCCGAGATGCTGCTCCAGATCGCGCTGCGGCACGATGGCCGGATTCAGCAGCACGGCCTTCCAGCCGTGCTTTTCGGCCAGCCAAGTCGCGTAATAGCCGCCGAGCGAGCTGCCGATGACAGTCACGTCGCGCGCACCGGCCACCTCCGCTTCCGCGACCGCGATCGCTTCGAGCGGCGACACCGACAGCGACGGGCACCGCCACTCGTCGGTGCGGCCGAGTTCGGCCATGCGCGCGGCGAGTTGCCGCGACTTCTGCGATTCCGGCGACGACCGGAAACCGTGCAGGTACAGGATCACGGGCGGCTCCCGAGCGCATCGAGCAGCTTCTGGTGCACGCCGCCAAAGCCGCCGTTGCTCATCACGAGCACGTGGTCGCCCGGGCGCGCGGCCGCGACGACGGACTTCACCAGCAGGTGCAGATCGTCGAATGCGTGCGCCTTCTCGCCCAGCGGTGCCAGGGCCTCGGCCAGATTCCAGCCGAGCGCATCGCGCCCGGTCGGCGCGCCGTAGCCGAACACGAGATCGGCGTCGGCCAGGCTCGCCGGCAATTGCGACTTCATCACGCCGAGCTTCATCGTGTTCGAGCGCGGCTCGAGCACCGCGAGGATGCGGGCATTCTGACGGCCGATGCGTGCACGAAGGCCGGCGATCGTGGTGTCGATCGCGGTTGGATGGTGCGCGAAGTCGTCGTAGACGGTCACGCCGTCCACGCTGCCGCGCACTTCCATCCGGCGCTTCACGTTGCGGAACGACGCGAGGGATTCGGCCGCCTGCGCGGGCGGCACCCCGACATGGCGCGCGGCCGCGATCGCCGCGAGCGCGTTCATCCGGTTGTGATCGCCCTGCACTTGCCACGCGACTTCGCCGACGCGTTCCGCGTGCGAATACACCGCGAAGCGCTCGTCGACCGGCACGCCGTCCTCGGCCGGCAGCGCCTGCCAGCCGCCGTCGACGCCGAAGCGCTCGACCTCGCTCCAGCAGCCGCGCGCCAGCACGCGCTCGAGCGCATCCGAGCGGCCGTTCGTGACGATCCGGCCGACACCGGGCACGGTACGCACGAGATGGTGGAATTGCGTCTCGATCGCGGCGAGATCCGGGAAGATGTCGGCGTGATCGAATTCGAGGTTGTTCAGCACCGCAGTGCGCGGCCGATAGTGGACGAACTTCGAGCGCTTGTCGAAGAACGCCGTATCGTATTCGTCGGCCTCGATCACGAAGAAGCTCGAATCGGTGAGCCGCGCCGACACGCCGAAGTTCAGCGGCACGCCGCCGATCAGGAAGCCCGGATTCAGGCCCGAGTCTTCCAGCAGCCACGCGAGCATCGACGACGTGGTCGTCTTGCCGTGCGTGCCCGCGACCGCGAGCACCCATTTGCCGGCCAGCACATGCTCGCCGAGCCATTGCGGGCCCGACACGTACGGCAGGCCACGATCCAGGATCGCCTCCATCAGCGGATTGCCGCGCGTGACGACGTTGCCGATCACGAACAGGTCCGGTTTCAGGTCGATCTGCTCGGCGCCGTAGCCCTCGATCAGCGTGATGCCCTGCGCCTCGAGCTGCGTGCTCATCGGTGGATAGACGCCCGCGTCGCACCCCGTCACCGTGTGGCCCGCCTCGCGCGCGAGTACGGCGAGACCGCCCATGAAGGTGCCGCAGATGCCAAGAATGTGGATGTGCATAGATGAATGCTTTCGCGCCGCCGGGCGCCGTCGATTCGGAAAGGATGCGTGTGCGGCGCGGCGGACAGGCCGTGCGGCCGACGCCCGGCCAACGGCTTTTGCCGCGACACAAAGGACACTATTGTAACTGACGGCCTGCCGTGCCCGGCGGCCCGAACGCTGCGCGCGGACGTCGCCGGCACGCCGGGCGGCAGGCCGCCGCACCCGCGCTCGGGCCCTGCGACGATCGAGTATGATTGCCGGATCATGTCTCGTAAAACCCTTCTCGACCCGCGGCGCGTCCGCGAGGAAATCGCCCAGTCCGCCGCGCGCCTGATCGCGGAGGACGGCTTGGACTATGCCGGCGCAAAGCGCAAGGCCGCGCGCCAGTTGCTGGGCGATACGCGCGTTGCCGGCGAATGGCTGCCGGATAACGACCAGATCGAGGAAGAACTGCGCGAGTACCTCGCCCTGTTCCAGAGCGACACGCAGCCGGACGAACTGCGCCGCCTGCGCGAAATCGCGCTCGACTGGATGCGCCGGCTCGCCGAGTTCCATCCTTATGTGACGGGCGCCGTGCTGAACGGCACCGCGAACGCGCATTCGGATATCCATCTGCAGGCATTCACCGACAACCCGAAGGATGTCGCGATCTACCTGCTGAACCAGAACGTCCAGTACGACGTATCCGAGACGCGGCACTTCGCGGGTCGCGCTGACGTCGAGACGCTCAGTTTCCTGTGGCGCCCACGGCGCGACGTCGATGCGATCGGCATCCACCTCGCACTCTATGCGAGCGACGACCTGCGTGGCGCGGTGAAGGCCGACGCGCGCGGCCGGCTCGCCCGTGCGGATGCCGCCGCGCTGCGCGCGCTCGTCGAAGCAGGCAAGACCCCTTCCGAACCGGAATGATTCAACGATGATGATGAAACGCATGTTGGCACTCGCGGTGGTCGCGGCCGCCGCCGTTGCCGGCGGGCTCGCCGCCGGCCATTGGTTCCGCGGCACCGCCGATGACGGTGTCGCCGTCGCCGCACCCGCTGCACACGGCAGCCCGGTCGAACAGTTGTGGGCCGCATCGCTGACGGGCACCGACGGCAAGCCGGCCACGCTGTCCGCCTTCAAGGGCCAGAAGGTCGTCGTCAATTTCTGGGCGTCGTGGTGCGGCCCGTGCGTCGAGGAGATGCCGGAGCTCGTCGCGCTGTCACACCAGTACAAACAGAAGGGCATCCGTTTCATCGGGATCGGCGTCGATTCCGAACAGAATGTGAAGAACTTTCTGCAGAAGGTGAAGGTCGATTACCCGGTATTCGTCAGCGGATATGCCGGCGCCGATCTGGCCCGCAATTTCGGAAATACTGCCGGCGCGCTGCCGTTTACGGTCGTCATCGACGAAACCGGCAAGATTCGCGAGACAAAATTGGGACAAATCCAGCCGGCCGAGCTGAAAAAGACGCTCGACGCGCTGTAACCTGCCCGAACGGCGGCCCGCACGTTGGCGGCGACTTGCCCGTCGATCGCCGCAATTTCGCGTGAATTCGCCGATACTTTGAAGGCGCGCCGGTAATTCTTGCAAGTCGCGCGCGCTCGGCCGCTCGGCAAAACTAGACAAATTTCTCTAAATAGCGCTAAAGTTCGCGCAATTCCGCAGAAATAGAAGCGACCATGACACGATTGCTGGTGTTGCACGGCCCCAACCTGAACCTTCTCGGCACCCGGGAACCGGAGGTGTACGGCCGCGTCACGCTCGCACAGATCGATCAGGCGCTTGCCGCGCGCGCCCGGGAAGCCGGCGCCGAACTGTCGTCGTTCCAGAGCAACCATGAGGGCGCGCTGGTCGACCGCATCCAGGCCGCGCGGGAGGAACAGACCGATTTCATCCTGATCAATCCGGCCGCGTACACGCACACGAGCGTCGCGATCCGGGACGCGATCGCCGGCGTTGGCATCCCGTTCGTCGAGGTTCACTTGTCGAACGTGCATCGCCGCGAAGCGTTCAGGCACCACTCCTACTTTTCCGACCAGGCCGAAGGCGTGATCTGCGGGCTCGGCTGGAAAGGTTATCTGTACGCGCTCGAGCACGCGCTGGACAAGCTGCAAGGCACGTCGCGCGGCTGATTTCGCGATCTAGATTCAGCGCCGGCCCCTAACCGGCGCTTTCACGTATTGAAAGGGGAATTCCCGATGGATCTTCGTAAGCTGAAAACTCTGATCGACCTCGTTTCCGAATCCGGCATCTCCGAGCTGGAAGTGACGGAAGGCGAAGGCAAGGTGCGCATCGTCAAGAACGCACCGCCGGTCTACGTGCAGCCGACGGCTGGGTATGCCCCGCAAGTCAGCGCGCCCGCTCCGTCGGCCGCGCTGCCGACCGAAGGCGCTGCCGCGCCGGCCGCAGGCGGCGCCGCCGCTCCGGCTGTCCCGCAGGGCCACGTCGTGACGTCGCCGATGGTCGGCACGTTCTATCGCGCTCCGTCGCCGGGCGCGGACCCGTTCGTCCAGGTGGGCGACACGGTCAAGGAAGGCCAGACGATCTGCATCATCGAAGCGATGAAGCTGCTCAACGAGATCGAGTCGGACAAGGCCGGCGTGATCAAGGAAATCCTCGTCGAGAACGGCCAGGCCGTCGAATACGGCCAGCCGCTTTTCGTGATCGGCTAAGTCCGCCGCGCGGCCTGCGGGCCGCGCGCCGCCGATGCCCGCCAGGCGCCGTTCGCGCGCCCCTCGAAGAGACGAATACTCGCTATGTTTGAAAAAATCCTCATTGCCAACCGCGGTGAAATCGCGCTGCGCATCCAGCGTGCGTGCCGTGAGCTCGGCGTCAAGACGGTGGTCGTCTACTCGGAAGCCGACAAGGAAGCCAAGTACGTGCGCCTCGCGGACGAAGCCGTCTGTATCGGCCCGGCCCCGTCGAACCTGAGCTACCTGAACATGCCGGCGCTGATCAGCGCCGCGGAAGTCACCGATGCCGAGGCGATCCACCCCGGCTACGGCTTCCTGTCGGAGAACGCCGACTTCGCGGAACGTGTCGAGCAGTCGGGCTTCACGTTCATCGGGCCGCGCCCGGAAACGATCCGCATGATGGGTGACAAGGTCACCGCGAAGCAGACGATGATCAAGACCGGCGTGCCGTGCGTGCCGGGCTCGGAAGGCGCGCTGCCGGACGATCCGAAGGAGATCGTCAAGATTGCGCGCGCGATCGGCTATCCGGTCATCATCAAGGCGGCAGGTGGCGGTGGCGGGCGCGGGATGCGCGTCGTGCACACCGAGGCTGCGCTCGTCAACGCGGTCAACATGACCCGCGAGGAAGCCGGCCGCGCGTTCGGCAACCCGCAGGTGTACATGGAGAAGTTCCTCGAGAACCCGCGCCACATCGAGATCCAGGTGCTGTCCGACGCGTACAAGAACGCGATCTGGCTCGGCGAGCGCGATTGCTCGATGCAGCGCCGCCACCAGAAGGTAATCGAGGAAGCACCGGCACCCGGCATTCCGCGCCGCCTGATCGACCGCATCGGCGACCGCTGCGCCGACGCATGCAAGAAGATGGGCTATCTCGGTGCGGGCACGTTCGAATTCCTGTACGAAAACGGCGAGTTCTACTTCATCGAGATGAACACGCGCGTGCAGGTCGAGCACCCGGTATCGGAGCTGATCACGGGCGTCGACATCGTGCAGGAACAGATCCGCATCGCGGCCGGCGAGAAGCTCACGCTGCGCCAGCGCGACATCCAGTTCCGCGGACATGCGATCGAATGCCGGATCAACGCTGAAGATCCGTTCAAGTTCACGCCGTCGCCGGGCCGGATCACGTCGTGGCATACGCCGGGCGGCCCCGGCGTGCGCGTCGATTCGCATGCCTACAATGGCTATTTCGTGCCGCCGAACTATGATTCGATGATCGGCAAGCTGATCACCTACGGCGCGACCCGCGAGCAGGCGATCAGCCGGATGCGCATCGCGCTGTCGGAAATGGTCGTCGAAGGCATCCAGACCAACATCCCGCTGCACCGCGAGCTGATGATCGATTCGAAGTTCGTCGAAGGCGGCACCAGCATCCACTATCTCGAAAACCGGCTCGCCCAGAAGCAGCAGGTCGCACCGGAAGAAGCGTAAGCATGAGCTATCGCGAACTCGTCGTCGAACTGGCCCGTGAGCATGCGGAGGCGCTGTCCGACGCGCTGCTCGAACTCGGCGCGCTGTCGGTGTCGGTCGAAGATGCCGACGCCGACACGCCCGACGAACAGCCGCTCTTCGGCGAGCCGGGCCTCGTGCCCGACCGCACCGCGTGGCAGCACTCGCGCGTGGTCGCGCTGCTCGCGGCCGACCATGAGCCGGCCGTGCTGCTCGCGGCCGCCGCGAACGAGATCGGCGTCGCCGAGACACCGGCGTTCACAGTCCGCGAAGTCGAGGAACAGGACTGGGTGCGACTCACGCAATCGCAGTTCGAGCCGATCCCGATCGGCGAGCGGATCTGGGTCGTGCCGTCGTGGCACGATGCACCCGATCCCGACGCGCTCATCCTCGAACTCGATCCGGGCCTCGCATTCGGCACCGGCAGCCACCCGACCACGCGCCTGTGCATGGAATGGCTCGAGCAGTCGGTGAAGCCGGGCCAGTCGGTGCTCGACTACGGCTGTGGCTCCGGCATTCTCGCGATCCTCGCGAAGAAATGCGGGGCGAACCCCGTCATCGGCATCGACATCGATCCGCAAGCGGTCGAATCGGCGCGGCAGAACAGCGAACGCAACCATGCGGAAGTCACGTATGGGCTGCCCGATGCATGCCCGGACGGCGAATTCGACATCGTCGTCGCGAACATCCTGTCGAATCCGCTGAAGCTGATGGCGTCGATGCTCGCATCGAAGGTCAAGCCGGGCGGGCGCATCGCGCTGTCGGGCGTGCTCGCGCGCCAGGCGGACGAAGTGGCGGCCGTCTACGCACGCTACGTCGACATCTCGGTCTGGCGTGAGCACGAAGGTTGGGTATGCCTCGCCGGAACCCGACGCGAAAGCCATTAGAATAGCGCTGTCCTTCACTCTGGCCAGCAGGCCGCCCGGCTCGACATGCTTCTTGCGACGCGCTGCCCTCATTGCGAAACCGTCTTCCGGCTGCAGCAGGAACAGCTCTCGCTGCATCAAGGGCTCGTGCGCTGCGGGCATTGCCACGAAGTCTTCAACGCATCCGAGTCGCTCGCTCCCGAGCACGCGCAGCAGCCCGAGCCGGCCCTGACCGAACCGGCTGCCGCGCCGGATGGCGGTGATGCGCCTCTTCCGGCCCCGCCTCGGCTGTTCGCTGCCGAAGCGCCGGCCGGGTCACCTTCCGACACCGATTACAAGCCGGAAGGCTGGGACATGTGGGCGCCGTGGCTCGATGCCGGCGTCGACCCGTCGCTGCAGCACAGCGTGCGGACCGTGCGCACCGAGCCGCTGATCCCGCTCGCCCTTCCGTCGACCGAAGCCGGCGTCGTTCACCTGTCGGGTACGCCCGCACCGTTCGCGCCCTCGCCCGCCGAACTGGACGCCTCCGCTGCCGTCGAACAACCGGCCGAATCGCTGCAGACGCAAACGCAAACGCCGCAGGATACCGAACCATCGGCCGCGCCCGTCGAACGCGACCCGCGTGAGCCCCGCTTCGTCGCCCATCTTCCGTCGGACGCAGAGACCGCTCCCGATGCCGCCGAACCCTTCGGTACCGCACACTTCGCCGTGCCGGACGACGAACGCGCGCCGCGCGAACCGCGCTTTGCGTTCGCGCCTGCGCCAGCCGTCACCGAAGCCGGATCCGAGCCCAACACCGCTGAAACCGCCCGGCACGACGAGACGCCCGCCGCAGCGCCCCACGCGCCGGCCGCCCCCTTCCCCGCCGCGCTGACCGACGACGATCGTCCGCATTTCGCCGTCACGCGCGAGACGCGCGCGCCGCAGCGACGCGGCATGCTCGGCGGCTTTTTCGGCGGCCTCGTCGCGGCCGTGCTCGCCGTGCTGCTCGTCGGGCAACTCGCATGGTGGCAACGCGAAACGCTGATGATCTACTGGCCCGTCACGCAGGGCTGGTTCCGGCAGGGCTGCGCGCCGCTCGGCTGCAAGGTCGCGCCGCCGCGCGCGATCGACGGCCTGCGGCTCGACGCAACCGACCTGCGCCAGCTCGACGGCCCACGCGAGCTCGAGCTGAAGGTGCCATTGACGAACCGCTATCGTGTCGCGCTCGCCTACCCGTCGCTCGAGTTGACGCTGCTCGACGACACCAACCACGTGACCGCGCGCCGCGTACTCGCGCCGCGCGACTACGTGCGCCCGGGCACGCCGATCGACGCCGGGCTGCCGCCCGGCACGACACAGACGATGGTCGTCCGTGTCGACACGAACGGCACGCCCGCCTCGAATTTCCGCGTCCAGATTTTCTATCCGTGACGCGCCGCGGCGCGCGCCTGCGCGCCCGTCTCAACCCGCGCGCCCGAGCGGCGCGCTATTTCGGAGCACGAACATGAGCAAAGTTACGCTGGGTGGCAACCCGATCGATCTCGCCGGCACGTTCCCGGCCGTCGGCGCACAAGGCGCCGATTTCAAGCTGGTGGGCAAGGACCTCGCCGACCTGTCGCTCGCCAGCTTCGCCGGCAAGCGCAAGGTGCTGAACATCGTCCCGAGCCTCGACACGCCGACCTGCGCGACGTCGACCCGCAAGTTCAACGAAGCCGCATCGTCGCTCGACAACACGGTCGTCGTCGTCGTGTCCGCCGACCTGCCGTTCGCTGCTACGCGCTTCTGCACGACCGAAGGCCTCGAGAACGTCGTGACGGCTTCGACGTTCCGCACCGGCCGCGCGTTCGCGAACGCGTACGGCGTCGACGTGACGAGCGGCCCGCTGAACGGCCTGACCGCACGTGCGGTCGTCGTGCTCGACGCGCAGGACAAGGTGATCCACGCGGAACTCGTCGGCGAAATCAAGGACGAGCCGAACTACGATGCAGCGCTTGCCGCACTGAAGTAAGCTTTCTTTCGCTTTCCCCTGCCGCGCCGCGCCTTTCGCGCGGCGTTGTCGCGCAGGGCTCCTCATTTCTACAGGAACGCACACCTTGGCTACGTTGATTTGCGGCTCGATCGCCTACGATTCCATCATGACTTTCGAGGGGCGGTTCCGCGAGCACATCCTGCCCGACCAGGTGCACCTCATCAACCTGAGCTTCCTGGTGCCCACGATGCGCCGCGAATTCGGCGGCTGCGCGGGCAACATCGCGTACGCGCTGCACCTGCTCGGCGGCGATGCGCGCATCATGGGGACGATAGGCGCGCTCGACGCGCAGCCGTATCTCGACCGGCTCGACCAGCTCAGCCTGCGCCGCGATCACGTTCGCGTGCTGCCCGACACGTATACGGCGCAGGCGATGATCACGACCGATCTCGACAACAACCAGATCACGGCGTTCCACCCGGGCGCGATGATGCAGTCGCACCTGAACCACGCGGGCGACGCGCCGGGCATCAAGCTCGCGATCGTCGGCCCCGACGGCTTCGACGGGATGGTGCAGCACGTGGAAGAACTCGCCAAGGCCGGCGTGCCGTTCGTGTTCGATCCGGGCCAGGGCCTGCCGCTGTTCGACGGTGCGACGCTGCGCCGCAGCATTGAACTTGCGACCTATGTAGCGGTCAACGACTACGAGGCCAAGCTGGTGAGCGACAAGACGGGATGGTCCGAAGATGAAATCGCCAGCCGGGTCGACGCCCTCGTGATTACGCGCGGCGAGCACGGCGCGACCATCCGCCACAAGCAGGGCACGGAGCAGATTCCTGTCGTGCCGGCCGAGCGGATCTCCGATCCGACCGGCTGCGGCGATGCCTTCCGGGGTGGCTTGCTGTACGGCATCGAGCATGGCCTCGACTGGGCAACCACGGGCCGCCTCGCGAGCCTGATGGGCTCGATCAAGATCGCCCACCAGGGGCCCCAGACTTACGTACTGACGCGCGCCGAAATCGACGCACGCTTCGAGACTGCATTCGGTTACAGTCTCAAATGAATTTTGTGGGAGAGCAAAGATGTTGACGAAAAAGACCCTCACGCTCGCGGCCATGCTGACGGCCTCGCTGACGCTCACCGGCTGCTTCACCGCACCCGGTTCGGCGGATGTCTATAGCGTCGGCCAGGCGCAGCGCGAACAAACGGTTCGCATGGGCACGGTCGAAAGCGTCCGCGCGGTGCGTATCCAGTCCGACGGCGGCGGCAGCGCGATCGGCACGCTCGGCGGCGGCGCACTCGGCGCAGTAGCTGGCAGCGCAATCGGCGGCGGCAAGGGGTCGATCCTGACCGCGATCGCCGGCGGCCTCGTCGGCGCAGTCGCGGGCAACGCGGTCGGCGAAAACCTCAGCACGGCGAACGGTGTCGAAATCACCGTGCGCCTCGACAACGGCGATCTGCGCTCGATCACGCAAGCGGCAAGCGGCGAAGCGTTCCGCGCCGGCGAGCGCGTGCGACTGCTGTCGAGCGGCGGCGTCACGCGCGTCACGCACTAACAGGTACCTCAGCACGCGGCGCAAGCCGCGGTCGAACGCATGTGCGAAGTTGCACATGCGTTTTTTTTCGTCCGTACTCGCCGCAGCCGACATACGGGCACCCGGCACATCGGCAAGAACGGACGAAAAAAATCCCGCCACCTGAGCCAGATGGCGGGACTGATTGAGTAGCGCTACTCAACCCACGGACACCGCGTGAGTGTCCGGGTGGTGCAGGTCAGCCTCGATTACGGACGGCTGCCGGTCGGGAACGGCCATGCTGCTGCCGGGTTGAGCGCGGTCTTCACGCCCGATGCCGGCGCAACCGATGCGGTCGACGCGGTCGTTGCCGGCGCAGCTTTCTTCACGACGGCCTTCTTCGGAGCAGCAGCCTTCTTCGGAGCCGCGGCCTTCTTCGCCGGAGCCGGAGCAGCCGGAGCAGCAGCGGCAGCCTTCTTCGCAGCAGGCGCAGCCTTCTTCGCGGCAGCCTTCTTCGCAGGCGCAGCCTTCTTCGCAGCAGCCTTCTTCGCAGGCGCGGCCTTCTTCGCAGCAGCCTTCTTCGCAGGCGCGGCCTTCTTCGCAGCAGCCTTCTTGGCCGGTGCGGCCTTCTTCGCAGCAACCTTCTTCACTGCGACTTTCTTGGCTGCAACCTTCTTCGCTGCGGCCTTCTTAGCCGGTGCAGCCTTCTTCGCGGCAACCTTCTTCACTGCGACCTTCTTGGCAGCAACCTTCTTCGTTGCGACCTTCTTCGCAGCAACCTTCTTCACTGCTGCCTTCTTTGCCGGCGCTGCCTTCTTCGCGGCAACCTTCTTCACCGCGACCTTCTTGGCAGCCACCTTCTTCACTGCAGCGGCCTTCTTCGCCGGAGCAGCAGCCTTCTTCGCAGCGACCTTCTTCACTGCGGCCTTCTTTGCAGCCGGTTTCTTCTTGGCAAGTGCCATGTTGTTCTCCTTCAGGTTCAGATGAGAGTCAGTTCAAACTACACCCTTCGTCAAAACCCGCTTCCCGCGGACGCTGTTCAGCACGTGCGCTTCGAAGCGGGCTATTCATCGGCGTACGCGGATACCACGCGCTTACGCTAATGAATACGGTATGGCGCGCGTGGCCACCCGGCCTCGCGCGCCAAATCAAGTCGGTAGCCGGCGCACCTCGCGCCGCTACCCCTAATCGCTTGATCAAGCGGACCGCCACACGGCCGTCCGCTTTTTCCGGAGGGAAGTTTGCCCATCCCACTGAAGGGTTCGCAAAGTGCCTGTCGTGTCGTCGTGCCGTTAAGGCACCGGGCATGCTTTGCATCAGGCGTTCTTGCTCCTAAACCTTGAGCCGGGGCCGAGAGGCCGCCGGCTGTTCCATCATGTGACGGGTTCGCTGCTGCGGGTTATTCCCAGGACAGCGCGCCGCCCGTCTGATACTCGATCACACGCGTCTCGAAGAAGTTGCGTTCCTTCTTCAGGTCGATCATCTCGCTCATCCACGGGAACGGGTTTTCCTCGTTCGGGTACAGCGGATCGAGGCCGATCTGCTGGCAACGACGATTGCTGATGAAGCGCAGATAGCTCTTGAACATCGACGCGTTCAGACCCAGCACGCCGCGCGGCATCGTGTCCTCGGCGTAGCGGTATTCGAGTTCGACAGCCTGCTTGAACAGCTCGCGGATCTCGGCGCGGAATTCGGCGGTCCAGAGATGCGGATTCTCGAGCTTGATCTGGTTGATCAGGTCGATGCCGAAGTTGCAGTGCATCGACTCGTCGCGCAGGATGTACTGATATTGCTCTGCAGCACCCGTCATCTTGTTCTGGCGGCCGAGTGCGAGGATCTGCGTAAACCCGACATAGAAGAACAGGCCTTCCATGATGCAGGCGAACACGATCAGCGACTTCAGCAGCTTCTGATCCGCTTCGAGCGTGCCGGTCTTGAAGGCCGGATCCGTCAGCGTGTGGATGAACGGGATCAGGAATTCGTCCTTCGCGCGGATCGACGTGACCTCGTGGTACGCGTTGAAGATCTCGCCTTCGTCGAGACCGAGCGATTCGACAATGTATTGGTACGCGTGCGTGTGGATCGCCTCTTCGAACGCCTGGCGCAGCAGGAACTGCCGGCACTCGGGCGCCGTGATATGGCGGTACGTGCCGAGCACGATGTTGTTTGCCGCGAGCGAATCGGCCGTCACGAAGAAGCCGAGGTTGCGCTTCACGATGCGGCGCTCGTCCTCGGTCAGACCGTTCGGGTCCTTCCACAGAGCGATGTCGCGGGACATGTTGATTTCCTGCGGCATCCAGTGGTTCGCGCAACCGGCCAGATACTTTTCCCACGCCCACTTGTACTTGAACGGCACCAGCTGATTGACGTCAGTCTGGCCGTTGATGATGCGCTTGTCGGCGACATTGACCCGCGCTTCCGAACCGCCGGCGGGAACAGCCGATGCTTGCGGGGGCACCGCAAGATCGCCTTCGAAAATGTCGCGGACCTGATGGGCGGCAGGCGTTGCAGCCTGCAGTCCGACAGCCGTTCCTGCGGAGGTGCGCATCGCGTTTTGCTGCGCTCCGCTCGCGGGAGTTACGGCAGTCTTCTCTTCATCCCAGTTGAGCATAAATTCTCACCATCAATTTAGAACGGTTTGTACCATCTTTTCCTGAGCGATAAAAGGGTTCGCTCACGAAAAATCCTTTTTTCGATTCGCGTTGCGACCTCGATACAACACTTTGAGCAACGCATCGTCGTTCATGCAGCGCGCGACGTGTGTCGCGCGTGTATCGCGAGGTGCGCTCGACGCATCGAACGCTGATCGAAACGCGACGTCGTCGGGGATGTTTCGATCGCTTGTCACTGCCTGCAACGCAGGTGCCGCGTTACAGATTCCTTATCATTTTTTTAGTTGAGAGCGGCGCACACTTCAACCTCGATCGGTCGTGGTATGCGCCGCGCTGACCTGCTTCTCAGGTCAGGCGCACCGCGTTACTGGCACGCTTCGCATTCGTCGAAGCCAGGATCGCCCGGACGCATCGTGCACACCGGACCATCTGCCTCGACCGGTGCGAGTGCCGGTGCCGCGTTGACCGCGCCCGACGACGCATCGCCGCCTGCCGCACCGAAGCCGCCAGCCGCGCCTTGCGCGCCGCCGCTGCTCGAACCGCCGCTCGTCGGCACAGCGTTCAGCGCGCCGTGTGCGACCGTCGACTTCTCGACGTGCGTCGCCGCCATCGTGCGGAGGTAGTAGGTCGTCTTCAGGCCACGCAGCCATGCGAGCTTGTAGACCTCGTCGAGCTTCTTGCCCGACGCGCCGCCCATGTAGATGTTCAGCGACTGCGCCTGGTCGATCCACTTCTGGCGACGCGATGCCGCTTCGACCAGCCACGTCGGGTCGACTTCGAACGCGGTCGCGTAGATCGCGCGGAGGTCGGCCGGGATGCGGTCGATGCGCGAAAGCATGCCGTCGAAGTACTTCAGGTCGGCGACCATCACTTCGTCCCACAGGCCGCGTTCCTTCAGGTCGCGCACCAGGTACTCGTTCACCACCGTGAATTCGCCCGACAGGTTCGACTTCACATACAGGTTCTGGAAGGTCGGCTCGATACAGGCCGACACGCCGATGATGTTCGAGATCGTCGCCGTCGGCGCGATCGCGACGCAGTTCGAGTTGCGCATGCCGTGCGAGGCGATCCGCGAACGCAGCGACGTCCAGTCGAGCGATTCGGAGGTGTCGACCTCGACGTAGCCGCCGCGTGCTTCCGTCAGCAGCTTCAGCGTGTCCTGCGGGAGGATGCCGCGATCCCACAGCGAGCCGCGGTAGCTCGAGTAGCGGCCGCGCTCTTCGGCCAGCTCGGTCGACGCGTAGTACGCGTAGTAGCAGACCGCTTCCATCGAACGATCGGCGAACTCGACCGCCGCTTCCGACGCGTACGGCGTGCGCAGCAGGTGCAGGCAGTCCTGGAAGCCCATGATGCCCATGCCGACCGGGCGGTGCTTCAGGTTCGAGTTACGCGCCTTCGGCACCGCGTAGTAGTTGATGTCGATCACGTTGTCGAGCATGCGCATCGCGACGCTGATCGTACGCTTCAGCTTGTCGTGGTCGAGCGCGTAGCTGCCGTCGGCCTGCTTCACCAGGTGGGCGACGAGGTTCACCGAGCCGAGGTTGCACACCGCGATTTCGGTGTCGCTCGTGTTCAGCGTGATTTCCGTGCACAGGTTCGACGAGTGGACGACGCCGACGTGCTGCTGCGGCGAGCGCACGTTGCACGGATCCTTGAACGTGATCCACGGGTGGCCCGTCTCGAACAGCATGCCGAGCATCTTGCGCCAGAGTTGCTGCGCCGGGATCTTCTTGAACAGCTTGATCTCGCCGCGCGCGACCTTGTCTTCGTAAGCCGTGTAAGCCGCCTCGAATTCCGCACCGAACTTGTCGTGCAGGTCCGGGCAGGTCGACGGCGAGAACAGCGTCCAGTCGGCGCCTTCCATCACGCGCTTCATGAACAGGTCGGGAATCCAGTTCGCCGTGTTCATGTCGTGCGTACGGCGGCGATCGTCGCCCGTGTTCTTGCGCAGCTCCAGGAACTCCTCGATGTCGAGGTGCCAAGATTCGAGGTACGCGCAGACCGCGCCCTTGCGCTTGCCGCCCTGGTTGACCGCGACGGCCGTGTCGTTGACGACCTTCAGGAACGGGACCACGCCTTGCGACTTGCCGTTCGTGCCCTTGATATGCGAGCCGAGTGCACGCACGCGCGTCCAGTCGTTGCCCAGGCCGCCGGCGAACTTCGACAGCAGCGCGTTTTCCTTCAGCGCTTCATAGATGCCGTCGAGATCGTCCGCGACGGTCGTCAGGTAGCACGACGACAGCTGCGAGCGGTGCGTGCCCGAGTTGAACAGCGTCGGCGTCGAGCTCATGAAGTCGAAGCTGGACAGCACGTTGTAGAACTCGATCGCGCGCGTTTCGCGGTCGATCTCGTTCAGCGACAGGCCCATCGCGACGCGCATGAAGAATGCCTGCGGCATTTCGATGCGGGTGCCCTCGACGTGCAGGAAGTAGCGGTCGTACAGCGTCTGCAGGCCGAGGTAGCCGAACTGCAGGTCGCGGTTCGCGTCGAGCGCTTCGCCGAGGCGCTTCAGGTCGAACTGCAGCAGCTTGTCGTCGAGCAGGCCGGCGTCGACGCCGCGCTTCAGGAACTGCGGGAAGTATTCCGCGTAACGGGTCGACATCTCGGCCTGGACCACTTCCTCGCCAAGGATCTCGCGACGGATCGTGTGCAGCAGGATGCGCGACGTGACCTGGCTGTATGCCGGATCCTTTTCGATCATCGTGCGCGCAGCCAGGATCGCCGAGTCGTAGACCTGGCTCATCGGCACGCCGTCGTACAGGTTCTTCACCGTTTCGGCGACGATCGGGTCAGGGTTAACCGCAGCGCCGAGGCCGTCGCATGCCGACACGATCAGCGCGCGCAGCGCGTTCAGGTCGAGCGGACGCGTGACGCCGTTGTCGACGACGTTGATGCCGGTGCTCGCCTCGCCGCCGGCTGCCGCTGCTTCCTCGCCCGCATGCTGGCGCTCGAGGTGACGCTTCTCGCGATACAGCACGTACGCGCGCGCAACGTTGTGCTCGCCGCCGCGCATCAGCGCGAGTTCGACCTGATCCTGGATGTCTTCGATATGGAACGTACCGCCATTCGGGCGGCTACGCACGAGCGCGCGCACGACGTTGTGCGTCAGTTGCTCGACCTGCTCGCGTACGCGCGCCGATGCCGCGCCCTGCCCGCCATTGACGGCCAGGAAAGCCTTGGTCACCGCAATCGCGATCTTCGAAGGTTCGAACGATACGACGCTGCCGTTGCGGCGGATCACCTTGTAGTCGGCGAACGTGGCCTGCGGCGCGAGCGCCTTCGCGCCCTGTTCGGTCCCGCCGAGCGGACGGCTCGAGGCGCTCTCGTACTGGGACGTCGCGTTGTCGGTGGTTTGCATGTGCAAAGCTCCTGGTGTTGGATGGTGCGGAGAGAACCGCGGATTAAAACGAACGCTGCGCAACGCGGTGCGCGAGCGGTAAGAGGCGAGCGATGCGCCGGGGGAGCCGGTTCGGTCGATGCGCGACAACCGATCCGGTCGTGTGCTTCGTCATGTGTACCCTGCCCCGTCGATGTTCGCTGCGCTGATTGCGACGCCCGGACCGCCCGGCCTGACGCGCCGCCCTGAGAACCCTGTCTGCCGGCGTTGCCCGCCGGCCGGTGCCGCTCGGGTTTCCCCTGCGACACACACTATATCTAGTGCGGAACTGCTCAACTGGCACCAAGTATAGTGGACATTCGGAGGACGTCCAAACGGATAATTTGCGATGGAGGTCTTGACATCGCTCACGCGCAGACACGACAAGGCATTGGTCGGAGAAAAAACTTTCTCCGGTCAAAAAACCCCGCGATCAGTGCTGACGGAAAGGAAAGTATTCGGCGGAAAAACCGGCATCGCTCGCGAAGCGTTGCCAATCGAAATGCGGGCCCGGGTCGGTCTTGCGGCCCGGCGCGACGTCCGAGTGCCCCGCGAATGCGTCGACCGGGTAGCGTGCCGCGAGCGCACGGGAGAGCGCCGCGAGCATCGCATACTGCGCGTCGTCGAACGGCACGTCGTCCGCGCCTTCGAGCTCGATGCCGATCGAGAAATCATTGCAGCGCGCCCGGCCGAAGAACTCGGACGAGCCCGCATGCCACGCGCGCTCGTCGCACGACACGAACTGCACGAGTTCGCCGTTGCGGCGAATCAGGAAGTGCGCGGACACGCGCACGTCGCGCAGGTGGCTCTGGTAATAGGGGTGCGCATCGCAGTCGAGACGATTCAGGAACAGCGCCTCGATCGCGTCACCGCCGAATTCGCCGGGCGGCAGGCTGATGTTGTGGACGACCACGAGCGTCGGCACCGCACCCGCGGGCCGCACCTCGAAGTTCGGCGACGGCGCATGGCGCGCTTCGCGCACCCAGCCGCCCGCATCGACCGACAGCAACCGCGCGTCGCTCATCGTGCGTCTTGACCGCTCGTACGCGCGGCGTGGCTCTGCGCGTGCTCGGCACTGCAGAAGTATTCGCCGCCCGCGGCGACGGCGTCGCCCTTCGGCGCATGCACGCCGCATTCGGCGCAGCGCACCATCGGCTCGGGCAGCGCCCGCGCGTCGCGGTTCGGGCGCCCCGAACCCGCGCCGGCGCCGGCGCCGGGCGTACCGTCGTAACCGGCGCCGCGGCCGGTGCGCGCCTGCGCGTGCTCCTGGGCCTGGCGCAGCTTGCGCGCGATCCACGAACCCGCGAAGAAGAGAAGAATCAGGAGAAGAATCTGTCGCATCGGAAACCTGCGTTCAAACCACGGAACGGTGCAGCAGCACCTCGAAAACGAACCGGCTGCCGACATACGCGAGCAGCAGCGCGGCGAACGACACGAGCACCCAGCGCGCGGCACCACGGCCACGCCAGCCCGACGTCTTGCGGGCGACCAGCAGGCCGCCGAACATCAGCCACGACAGGATCGCGAATACCGTCTTGTGGTCGAGGCGCAGCGCGCGCGCGTCGACCTGCTCGCTGAACAGGATGCCCGACGCGAGCGTCAGCGTGAGGAGCACGAAGCCGGCGCCGATCAGGCGGAACAGCAGCTTCTCGAGCGTGAGCAGCGGCGGCAGCGTCTCGAGCCAGCTCGCGATCCAGCCCGTCGAGCCGTCGCGCCCGCCGCTCCTCAGCGACTGCAGGCGCCGCTCGACCATCAGCATCAGGATCGCGTGCAGCGCCGCGATCGCGAACAGGCCGTATGCGATGTTCGCGATCAGGAAATGCAGCTTGAACAGCGGCGCTGCGGCATAAGGAAGCACCCGCACGCCACCGAACACGAGCGGCAGCAGCGAGGCGCCGCACGCGAGCGGCAATACCAGCAGGCGCAGGCTGTCGAGAGGGAAGAAGAAGCTCTCGATCCAGTAGATGCCGGCGCCGAGCCAGAACATCGCGGACAGCGCGAACGCGAAGCCGAACACCATCGAGTCGTTCGGAAAGATCGTCATGTGGAGCAGCACGCCGTGCGCGACCAGCGCGGCGAACAGCAGCGCGCGGCCGGCCCCGCTCATCCCGGACGCGGCCGACGCGGGAACCGGCACGGCCGGCACGCTCGCGACGAGCGGCGTCGCGCCCTGGCGGTGCGTGCGCCAGCCTGCGACGGCGAGACCGCCGTACAGGAATGCGGTGAGGGCATACAGTACAATATCCATGTTCGAAGTTTACACTAGGCCCCCTTCCCGCGACGGCTCCCTTTGTTCGGTTCCGCCGCGCCTTCGGGCCCCACTGTCCATCGCTCCCCATGCTCGACAATCTCACTCAACGGATGGCGCGCGTCGTCAAGACGCTGCGCGGCGAGGCCCGGCTCACCGAGGCGAACACGCAGGAGATGCTCCGCGAGGTGCGTCTCGCCCTGCTGGAGGCCGACGTCTCGCTGCCGGTCGTCCGCGAATTCATCGCCAAGGTCAAGGAAAAGGCGCTCGGCGAAGAAGTGATCAGCAGCCTGTCGCCGGGTCAGGCGCTGGTCGGCGTGGTCCAGAAGGAACTGACCGCCGTGATCGGCGGCGACTACGAAGGCAAGGCCGCCGAGCTGAACCTCGCGGTCACGCCGCCCGCCGTGATCCTGATGGCCGGCCTGCAGGGCGCGGGCAAGACCACGACCGCCGGCAAGCTCGCGAAGCTGCTGCGCGAGAAGTACAAGAAGAAGGTGCTGACCGTGTCGTGCGACGTGTATCGCCCGGCCGCAATCATGCAGCTGAAAACGGTGAGCGAACAGGTCGGCGCCGACTTCTTCCCGTCCACGCCGGACCAGAAGCCCGTCGACATCGCGATCGCGGCCGTCGACTGGGCGAAGCGCCACTACCATGACGTGCTGATCGTCGATACGGCCGGCCGCCTCGGCATCGACGAGGCGATGATGCAGGAAATCGCCGCGCTGCACGGCACGCTGAAGCCGGCCGAAACGCTGTTCGTCGTCGACGCGATGCTCGGCCAGGACGCGGTCAATACCGCGAAGGCGTTCAACGACACGCTGCCGCTCACCGGCGTCGTGCTGACCAAGCTCGACGGCGATTCGCGCGGCGGCGCCGCGCTGTCGGTGCGTCACGTCACGGGCAAGCCGATCAAGTTCGTCGGCGTGGCCGAGAAGCTCGACGGCCTCGAGGTGTTCCACCCCGACCGGATGGCGAACCGGATCCTCGGCATGGGCGACATCCTCGCACTCGTCGAGGAGGCGCAGCGCGGTGTCGACGTGCAGGCCGCGCAGAAGCTCGCCGACAAGGTCAAGAAAGGCGGCGACTTCGACCTGAACGATTTCCGCGCGCAGATCTCGCAGATGAAGAACATGGGCGGCCTGTCGTCGCTGATGGATAAACTCCCCGCGCAGTTCCAGCAGGCGGCGGCCGGCGCCGACATGGGCCAGGCCGAGAAGTCGATCCGCCGGATGGAAGGCATCATCAGCTCGATGACGCCGGCCGAGCGCGCAAAACCCGAGATCATCAAGGCGACGCGCAAGCGCCGCATTGCAGCCGGCGCGGGCGTGCCGGTGCAGGAAGTCAACCGGATGCTGAACCAGTACGATCAGATGCGTACGATGATGAAGAAGCTGAAGGGCGGCAACATGCAGAAGATGATGCGCGGCCTGAAGGGCATGATGCCCGGCATGCGCTGATTCCGCCCATCGGCCGGCGCGCGGGTTTTTGCTGTAGCGCGCGCCCGCCGTTCTGCTTCATTCTTATTTGTATACCGACTGCCCGCCAGAACACATGAACCGCGAAGAAGCCCTCCACATTTTCAACCACTCCGAAGAGATCGTCTCGGCGGACGCCGTCAACGCGTCGATCTCCAAGATGGCCGACGCGATCCGCGCCGAGATCGGCGACGCGTTCCCGCTCGTTCTCTCGGTGATGGGCGGCGCCGCGGTGTTTACCGGGATGCTGCTGCCGCATCTCGATTTCCCGCTGGAATTCGATTACATCCACCTGACCCGCTACCGCAATACGACGCAGGGCAGCCCGGAAATGCACTGGCGCGTCGCGCCGCGCGAATCGGTGAAGGACCGGATCGTGCTCGTGCTCGACGACATCCTCGACGAAGGCGAGACGATGGCCGCGATCCGCGACCGGATCCTCGACATGGGCGCCAAGCGCTTCATGTCGGCCGTGCTGTGCGAGAAGACGCTCGCGAAGGCCAAGCCGCTGCACCCCGACTTCTGCGGCTTCGCGGTGCCGGACCGCTACGTGTTCGGCTGCGGGATGGACGCGAAGGGCTACTGGCGCAATCTGCCGACGATCCGCGCGCTGACCGCGAACGTCTGATCGCCCCGCTCCGCACTATATAAATAGACAGCGGCGCTCCGGTTTCCCGGAGCGCCGCTTTTTCGGCATCTTGGATGTGCGCCGCCTGCGCCCTACAGCTGGTGCACGAACGCGCGGACGCCGCCCAGCATCATCTCGACCGAAATCGCGACGAGCACGAGGCCCATCAGCCGCTCGAACGCCGCGACGGTCCGCTCGCCGATCCATTGCTGGATCCGCTCGGCCAGCACCAGCGTCACCGCGCAGACGATCATCGTGACCGTCAGCGCGCCGACCCACTCGAGCATCTTGCCGGGCCCCTGCGACGTCAGCAGCATCACCGTCGCGAGCGCGGACGGCCCCGCGAGCGCCGGAATCGCGAGCGGCACGATGAACGGCTCGCCGCCTGCGCGCGGATCGTTGCCGAGCGCACCGTCCGGATGCGGGAAGATCATCCGCAGCGCGATCAGGAACAGCACGATGCCGCCGCCGAGCCGCAGCGACAGGTCGGTGAGGCTCATCATCCGCAGGAAGCGGTCGCCGACCAGCATGAAGAACAGCAGGATCACGAACGCGATCCCCACTTCACGCAGGATCAGCTTCACGCGCCGCTCGCGCGGCACATCCCGCATCGCCGAAATGAACAGCGGGATGTTGCCGAGCGGATCGGTGATCAGCACCAGGAGCACGGTGGCCGACAGGAAGGTGTATTCCACCGCGTTCCCCGGTCGGTGCGCTTAGCGCGCGAGCGCGGCGCGGATCTTCTCCGCGACCGTCGCCGCAGCCGCGTCGGCCGGCAGCAGCGTCGCTTCGGCGTCGCGGCGGCCCTGATACTCGATCTTGCCTTCCTTCAGGCCGCGCTCGCCGATCACGAGGCGATGCGGCACGCCGACCAGCTCCCAGTCGGCGAACATCACACCCGGGCGCTCGCCGCGATCGTCGAGGATCACGTCGATGCCGGCTGCGACGAGTTCCGCGTACAGCTTGTCGGCGGTCTCGCGCACCATGTCGCTGCGGTCATAGCCCATCGGGCACAGCACGACTTCGAACGGCGCGATCGACTCGGGCCAGATGATGCCGCGGTCGTCGAAGTTCTGCTCGATCGCCGCGCCGAGAATGCGCGTGACGCCGACGCCGTAGCAGCCCATCAGCATCGGCTGCGGCTTGCCCGACTCATCGAGGAACGTCGCCCCCATCGCTTCCGAATACTTGGTGCCGAGCTGGAACACGTGGCCGACTTCGATACCGCGGCAGATGTCGATCTCGCCCTTGCCGTCCGGCGACGGGTCGCCCTTCTTCACGTTGCGCACGTCGGCGACATCCGGCTCGGGCAGGTCGCGGCCCCAGTTCACGCCAGCGATGTGGTAGTCGACCTCGTTCGCGCCGACGACGAAGTCGCTCATGTTCGCGACCGTGCGGTCAGCGATCACCTTCACCGGCTTCTTCGTGCCGACCGGGCCGAGATAGCCCGGCGGCGTGCCGAACCACTCGACGATTTCCTGCTCGGTCGCGAAGCGGTGGTTCTTCAGGCCCGGCAGCTTCGACACCTTGATCTCGTTCAGGTCGTGATCGCCGCGCAGCATCACGAGCCAGATGGTCGGCTCGGCGCCTTCGTTGTCGGTCGCGAGCACGATCGACTTGATCGTGCGCTCGAGCGGGATGGCCAGCAGTTCGGCGACGGCTTCGCACTTCGCCTTGCCGGGCGTCGCGACCTTCTCCATCGCTTCGGCCGGCGCCGCGCGTTCGGCGATCAGCGGCAACGCTTCGGCCGCCTCGATGTTCGCCGCGAATTCGGACGTCGGGCAGTACGCGATCGCGTCTTCACCGGTGTCCGCGATCACATGGAATTCGTGCGAGAAGTTGCCGCCGATCGAGCCGCTGTCGGCCGCGACCGCGCGGAACTCGAGGCCGAGGCGCGTGAAGATGCGCACGTACGCGTCGTACATCTTGCGATACGACTCGTTCAGGCCGGCCGCATCCTTGTCGAACGAGTACGCGTCCTTCATGATGAATTCGCGGCCGCGCATCACGCCGAAGCGCGGACGGATCTCGTCGCGGAACTTCGTCTGGATCTGGTAGAAGTTCACCGGCATCTGCCGGTAGCTCTTGATCTGGTTGCGCGCGATGTCGGTGATGACTTCCTCGTGCGTCGGCCCGATCACGAAGTCGTTGTCCTTGCGGTCCTTGAAGCGCAGCAGCTCGGGGCCGTACTGCTCCCAGCGGCCCGATTCCTGCCACAGTTCGGCGGGTTGCACGGCCGGCATCAGCAGCTCGATGGCGCCCGCCCGGTTCATTTCCTCGCGCACGATCGCCTCGACCTTGCGAATCGAACGCAGGCCGACCGGCAGGTAGTTATAGATGCCGCCGGCGACGCGACGGATCATGCCGGCGCGCACCATCAGCTTGTGGCTGACGATCTCTGCGTCGGCGGGTGCTTCTTTCAGGGTGCCGATAAAGAAACGGGAAGCTTTCATGCGGACGGTTCCAAAAACGGCGCCCCCAGGCGGGGCGCCCGAAAAAGTTTCAAGGTGAAAAAGCTGCGCGCGACGAACGACGATGGCGCAGACGACGTAGCAGACTAATCAGGGACAATTCAGCCGGTGTGCCCCGCGCGGATTCGCTCCGTCACGGTGCGCAGCGCCCGTTATCTGTTTATAATCAAAGCAATTTTAAAGGATTCGAAGGTGGTTGTATGCTGGATCGTGAAGGCTTTCGCCCGAACGTCGGCATCATCCTCTTGAACGCGCGCAACGAGGTGTTTTGGGGCAAGCGGCTCCGCGAGCATTCCTGGCAGTTTCCTCAAGGTGGGATCAAGTACGGCGAGACCCCCATGCAGGCGATGTACCGGGAACTGCACGAGGAAACGGGCCTGCATCCGGAACACGTCAAGATAATCGGTCGCACACGCGACTGGTTGCGTTACGAGGTGCCTGACAAGTTCATTAAACGCGAAGTACGCGGTCATTACCGCGGCCAGAAGCAGATCTGGTTCCTGCTGCGGATGGTTGGACGCGATTGCGACATTTGCTTGCGCGCGACCGACCACCCGGAGTTCGATGCGTGGCGCTGGAACGAGTACTGGGTGCCGCTCGATGCGGTGATCGAGTT
The DNA here is from genome assembly GCF_004343765.1 of Burkholderia sp. SRS-25. NCBI lineage: Bacteria > Pseudomonadati > Pseudomonadota > Betaproteobacteria > Burkholderiales > Burkholderiaceae > Burkholderia > Burkholderia sp. SRS-25. The sequence continues at coordinate 45,041 of NZ_PTXM01000026.1, read as the reverse complement.
CAAGCGGGATGTCTATCAGTTGGCGCTGACGGAACTGTCGCGCTTCCTGCGCCGCCCGGCGCAGCGAGCCGAGAAGCCGCGTGGGCCGCGTCTGTCGCGCTATCCGCGCGTCATTGGCGTAGAGGCCCAGCAGACGCTGACGATTGTCGACACATCGGTAGTCTGTTCGGAGATCGAAGTGGAAGCGGGCACGCTCGACGAGATGCCGCCCCACGTGATCGTCGGCAAATGACGAATCGAACTGCATGACCGGGCGCGACCTTGGTGTCGCGCCCTTTTTTTACGAGGAATGCATATTGAAAGCGATTGCTCTCGCGCTCGCATCGATTGCCGCGGTCGCCACGCTGGCAGGTTGCGCGAATTCGAAGACACCCACCAACAAGGATGACAGCGAGTTCGTGTATCTGCTGGACCGCCAGGGCACGTGGAAGGAAAACACGGTCGACTCGCTGCCGCCGCTGCCGCAGACGGGCGACCTGCTACCGTTCAACGTATCGCAGAACACGCCGCTCAAGTTCTTCGTCGATGCGAAGTCGCTCGCGGTCGGCACCGATGGCGTCGTGCGCTACGCGGTCGTCATCACGAGCCCGACCGGCGCGCGCAACGTGAACTACGAAGGCATCCGCTGCGACACCTACGAATGGCGCCAGTATGCCGGCCTGAATTCGGAACACGACGGCTGGGACCGCACCGTCGAGAACGACTGGCGGCGCATCGAGAACGGCGAGCTGAATGCCTACCATTCGGCGCTCTATCAGGACTACTTCTGCGCGAACAAGATGCCGCAGGGCTCGACCGCGCAGATCCTGGAAAACATCCGGTTTCACCGCACCGCGATGAGCCAGTTGCGCTGACGGCGCGCGGCGCCCGCCGCGTACCGTTCGTCGCATGAAAAAGCCCGCATCACGCGGGCTTTTTCGTTTGACGGCCGGAACCGGCTCGAATGGTCACACCAGCACCAGGTTGTCGCGATGGATCAATTCAGGCTCCAGCATGTAGCCGAGCACGGATTCGATCTCACCACTCGGCTTGCGGTGAATCAGTTTCGTCTCCGCACTGCTGTAGTTCGTGAGCCCGCGCGCCACTTCGCGCCCGTCGGGGCCGACACATGCGATGACTTCGCCGCGCGCGAACGCGCCCTGCACGTCGATCACACCGATCGGCAGCAGGCTCTTGCCGCCGGCCGTCAGCTTCTCGACCGCGCCCGCATCGATCACGACATGGCCGCGCACCTGAAGATGGTCGGCCATCCACTGCTTGCGCGCCGCCATCCGCGCGGTACGTGCGATCAATTGCGTGCCGATCGCCTCACCGGCCGCCAGACGCACGAGCACGTCGGCCTCCCGGCCGCTCGCGATCACGGTGTTCGCGCCGCTGTGCGCGGCGCGCTTCGCCGCGAGGATCTTCGTCAGCATCCCGCCACGGCCGAGACTCGAGCCCGCGCCGCCAGCCATCGCCTCGAGTTCCGGCGCGCCTGCATTGGCTTCCGCAACGAGCGTCGCATTCGGGTCCTTGCGCGGATCGGCCGTGAATAGCCCGGACTGGTCGGTCAGGATGATCAGGGCATCGCCTTCGATCAGGTTTGCAACGAGCGCGCCGAGCGTGTCGTTGTCGCCGAACTTGATTTCGTCGGTAACGACCGTGTCGTTCTCGTTGATGATCGGCACGACGCCAAGCCGCAACAGCGTCAGCATCGTCGAACGCGCATTCAGGTAACGTTCGCGGTCGGCCAGGTCAGCATGCGTCAGCAGGATCTGCGCGGTGCGGATGTCGTGCTCGGTGAAGCGGCTTTCATAGACCTGCGCGAGCCCCATCTGGCCGACTGCGGCGGCAGCCTGCAACTCATCGATTTCCCGCGGTCGCTTGCTCCAGCCGAGCCGCTGCATCCCTTCGGCAATCGCGCCCGAACTGACGAGCACGACTTCCTTGCCCTGGGCGCGCAGCGCGGCGATCTGAGCCGCCCAACGGCCGATTGCCGCATGATCGAGCCCCTTGCCATCGTTGGTCACGAGGCTGGAGCCCACCTTCACCACCAATCGCTTCGAATCCGCGATGATCGAACGCATCCTGCACTGTCTCCTGTATCTGCTGCCTTTCCGACCGGGCGCGATTGAACGCCGGCGCCGGGCGGCACGCCCGGCGCGTTCCGGAATCGCTCAGGCGTCGTCGCCCGGCGCTGCATCGCCCTTGGCAGGCGGAGCATCGCGGAAACGCACGTCTGCCGCGAGATCTTCCGCCTCCGCGACGCGATGCGCGTCCGAATGCTCGGAGAGGTAGTCGTAGATCGCGTAGCACAGCGCTTCACAACCCTGGCCCGTCAATGCCGAGATCTCGAACACCGGGCCGTCCCACTCGAAGCGCTCGAGGAAATCCTCGACCCGTGCCTTGCGTTCGTCTTCCGGCACCATGTCGAGCTTGTTGAGCACGAGCCAGCGTGGCTTCTCGTAGAGCGCCTCGTCGTACTTGCGCAGCTCGCCGACGATCGCCGTCGCTTCCGCCACCGGATCGACACTTTCGTCGAACGGCGCGAGATCGACCAGATGCAGCAGCACGCCGGTGCGCTGCAGGTGGCGCAGGAACTGATGGCCGAGGCCCGCGCCTTCGGCGGCGCCCTCGATCAGCCCCGGGATGTCGGCGATCACGAAGCTCTTGCTCGGACCGACGCGCACCACGCCGAGATTCGGCGCAAGCGTCGTGAACGGGTAGTCGGCAATCTTCGGCCGCGCGTTCGACACCGACGAGATGAACGTCGACTTGCCCGCGTTCGGCATGCCGAGCAGGCCGACGTCGGCGAGCACCTTCAGCTCGAGCTTCAGCATGCGACGCTCGCCGGGCTTGCCGTCCGTCTTCTGGCGCGGCGCACGGTTCGTGCTCGACTTGAAATGCAGGTTGCCGAGCCCGCCGGCGCCGCCCTGGGCGAGCATCACCTGCTGGTCGTGCTCGGTCAGGTCGGCGATCAGCTCGCCGGTATCCATATCGCTGATGATCGTGCCGACCGGCATGCGCAGCGTGACGTCGTCACCGCCCTTGCCGTAGCAATCCGATCCGCGCCCGTTTTCGCCGTTGCGCGCAAGGTGCTTCTTCGCGTAACGGTAGTCGATCAGCGTGTTGATGTTGCGGTCGGCGATCGCGTATACGCTACCGCCCCGGCCGCCGTCGCCACCGTCCGGCCCGCCGAACGGGACGAATTTCTCGCGGCGCATCGACGCACTGCCATCGCCTCCGTCTCCGGCGATGACTTCGATTCGTGCTTCGTCAATGAACTTCATTCGTCACTCCGCCCAGTATTTCCGCTATTGTGCCGCGCGCCGGCGCGCTTGAACAATCTGCCGTTCGGCCGATCGTACGCCGGTTGCGCGATGGCCGCCCGAGCGTACATGCGCCCGGCGGCCAAATAAAAAAAGGCCCCGCGAAGACTGCGGGGCCTTTCGGCTACGAAGCCCGTGGGTGCCTGAACTTAGGCAGCCGCCGGGACAACGATGACCAGATGCTTCTTGTCCGCGCCCTTCGTCGCGAACTTGACGTGACCGTCGACCAGCGCGAACAGGGTGTGATCCTTGCCCATGCCGACGTTCTCGCCTGCGTGCATGCGCGTACCGCGCTGACGCACGATGATGCCGCCGGCATTGATTGCCTGGCCGCCGTACACTTTCACGCCGAGACGTTTCGACTCGGAGTCGCGGCCGTTCCGGGAAGAGCCGCCTGCCTTTTTGTGTGCCATCTGATTGCTCCTTTACCGAGGCGCTTACGCGTTGATCGCGTCGATGCGCAGCTCAGTGTAGTTCTGGCGGTGGCCGCCGTGCTTTTGGTAGTGCTTCCGGCGACGCATCTTGAAGATGGTGACCTTGGCATGACGACCGTGCGACACAACGGTGGCCTTGACGGAAGCCCCACTGACCAGCGGCGTACCGAACTTAATCGATTCGCCTTCGCCCACTGCGAGAACCTGGTCGAGCGTGATTTCAGCGTCAATGTCAGCCGGTATCTGTTCTACTTTGAGTTTTTCGCCAACGGCAACCTTGTACTGCTTGCCGCCGGTTTTTATGACCGCGTACATTGAGAACCTCACTCTGGATCCAATTTTTCCGCACACCACGCGCGGAAAACACGTGATTATACATGGGGTTAGCACCCAAGTCAAAGCCGATTGACGATTGCCGCGCGCGGGCCTCTGCCGGACGGCCAAAATCGCGCCGCTGGTACGTCTGACAGACCGGCATATCGCGGATTCGACTTATAATCCGCGGCATCACCCAATTCCATCATCATGTCGTCGTCCACCGCCTCCCCCACCCTCAGCGCCGCCCACCTGCTCGCCCCGATCACCAGCGACATGGAGCAGGTGAATCGCGTTATCCGGCAAAGTCTCGCGTCCGAGGTGCTGCTGATCAACCAGATCGCCGAGTACATCATCGGCGCGGGCGGCAAGCGGCTGCGTCCGGCATTGCTGCTGCTCGTCGCCGGCGCGCTCGGCGAGACGTCGCACCAGCGGCACGTGCTGGCCGCCGTCGTCGAGTTCATCCACACGGCCACGCTGCTGCATGACGACGTCGTCGACGAATCCGAGTTGCGCCGCGGCCGCCAGACCGCCAATGCGCTGTTCGGCAACGCGGCGAGCGTGCTGGTAGGCGACTACCTCTACTCGCGCTCGTTCGAGATGATGGTCGGCGTCGGCAAGATGCGCGTGATGGAGATCCTGTCCGAAGCGACGACGATCATTTCGGAAGGCGAGGTGCTGCAGCTCCTCAACATGCACGACGCGGACGTCGACGAAACGCGCTACATGCAGGTGATCCGCTACAAGACGGCCAAGCTGTTCGAGGCGTCGGCGCGCCTGGGCGCGGTGCTCGCGGGCGCCGATGCGCCGACCGAGGCCGCCGCCGCCGAATACGGCCGCCGGATCGGCACCGCGTTCCAGATCATGGACGACTGGCTCGACTATGCGGGCACGGCCGAGGCAATGGGCAAGAATGCCGGCGATGACCTGCGTGAAGGCAAGCCGACGCTGCCGCTCATCTATCTGATCGAACGTGGCACGCCCGAACAGTCGGCGCTGGCACGCGAGGCGATCGAACAGGGCGGCACCGATCGCTTCGACACGATTTTCGAAGCGATCACGCGTTCGGGTGCGCTCGATCACACGCTCGAATGCGCACGCCAGGAAGCGCAGGCGGCAGCCGCGGCGATCGCCGCGTTCCCCGATTCGATCTACAAGGAAAGCCTGCTCGGGTTGTGCTCATACTCGACGTCGCGGCAATCGTAAACACGCCGCGAACGCGAAGCGATGCCTTGTCTCGAAAATTTTCTTCATCAAAGTATTCCCTTTTAGAAAAAACATCGTTATAGTTACGTTCTTGCTTGTGACGACGCAGCGATTCTTAACGAAGACGGCGAAGTCCGAAGAGCAAAAATCGGGGTGTAGCTTAGCCTGGTAGAGCGCTACGTTCGGGACGTAGAGGCCGGAGGTTCGAATCCTCTCACCCCGACCAGATTTTTAAAAAACCGTGCACTCCGTGCACGGTTTTTTTTTGCCCGGCCGCCGCAGGCCCCTTGTGTCGCGCACGACACATCGCGGTCGCCGGCCTCTGCTATATTCCTTCCATCCCAGTCCTTCACTGCCCCTCCAACGCGTGGACCAAATTCCCTTATGGGCGCAAATCGGCGCCGTCTTCCTGCTTCTCCTCTGTTCCAGCTTCTTTTCGATTTCCGAGACCGCGATGATGGCGCTCAACCGCCATCGGCTGAAGCATCTCGCCAGCCAGGGCGCACTCGGCGCGAAAACCACGCAAGGCCTGCTCACGCGCACTGACCTGCTGCTCAGCGTGATCCTGATCGGCAACAACCTGTTCAACACGATCATCCCGGTCCTGACGACGTCGCTCGCACTGCATACGTTCGGCCGCAACAACGTCGCGCTGTCGATCGCGACCGGCATCGTCGCTTTCCTGATCATCGTGTTCGCCGAAATCGCGCCGAAAATCGTCGGCGCGACGTTCCCCGAACGCATCGCGCTACCCGCGAGCCTCGTGATCGCGCCGCTGATGCGCGTGTTCAAGCCCGTCGTCTGGTTCGTCAACGCACTCGCGAACGGCGTGCTGTGGGTGCTGCGCATCAACACGAAGAAGGGTCGCGACCAGCGAATGTCGGCTGACGAACTGCGCGCCATCGTGCTCGAGTCGAGCAGTTTCATGCCGACCAAGCACCGCAGCATCCTGCTCAATCTGTTCGACCTGGAGAACATCACGGTCGACGACGTGATGGTGCCGCGCCGACAGATCGAGTCGCTCAACTTCTACGCGCCGCTCGACGACGTCCTGCACCAGATCGAGACCTGCTATCACAACCGGCTCGTCGTCTACGAAGGCGACATCGACAAGGTGCTCGGCGTGCTGCACGTCCGCAAGACGCTGACCGCGCTGCACAACCAGGAGTTCGACCGCGAGACGCTGCGCACGCTGCTCGCCGAACCGTACTACGTGCCGTCCGGGACGCCGGTGGTGCAGCAGCTCCAGTTTTTCCAGGAAACGCGGCAGCGAACCGCGCTCGTCGTCAACGAGTACGGCGAGCTCGAAGGGCTCGTCACGCCCGAAGACATCATCGAGGAGCTGATCGGCGAATTCACGACGTCGATGCCGCGCAGCGAACGCGCGGGCGGCTGGGACGAGAACGGTGAATGCATCGTCTCGGCAAGCATGCCGCTGCGCGAACTGAATCGCTGGCTGCACCTGAAGCTGCCTACCGATGGGCCGAAGACGCTGAACGGCCTGGTGCTCGAAATCCTCGAGGAAATCCCGGAAGACGACGTGTGCCTGAAAATCGGTGACGTGATGCTCGAAGTGATGCGCAGCGACGATCAGGCCGTGCGCACCGTCAAGCTCTTCAAGCCGCGCGGCTCGCGCACCGCACGCGCCACCAGGCGCTAGCCGAACGGCTGACTGCCGGCACCGCCCGCGACGCGCGACCATCTGCTGGTCACGGTCAACAGGCGGCCAGCGTGCCGGCTCACATGCATTTCCCTCCTACCGGCGCGCCGCTGCGCATGCAGCCGCCCGCCCACTCCGATGCGTCGCCCGCCGCCGCACCGCACGCGCTCGACGCGGCTCAGCTCGACGATGCGCCAGCCGTGCGGCTGCTGACGGATACGCTTCATGCGGCTCGCATACGCGACGCATCCGACATCCACGTCGAACCATTCGAAGCCGGCTGGCGCATCCGCCTGCGCATCGACGGCGTGCTGCACGAACATGCGCGGCCGCCCCTTCATCTGCGCGACGCGCTCGTCACACGGATCAAGGTGCTCGCGCGCATGGACATCGCCGAGCGGCGGCTCCCGCAGGACGGCAGGCTTCGCATCGCGATCGACGGCGGTACGCGCGGCGACTACCGCGTCAGCTCGCTACCGACGTTGTTCGGTGAAAAGCTGGTGCTGCGGCGGCTCGAAACCATGCCACCGGACCTCACGCTCACCCGCCTCGGCTTCGACGCGCAGCAGGCGGCCGCGATGGAGGCCGCGATACGCGCACCGCATGGCCTCGTACTCGTCACGGGTCCGACCGGCAGCGGCAAGACACTGTCGCTCTACTGCGCGCTGCAAATGCTCGATCGCGACGCGCACAACGTCTGCACGGTCGAGGATCCCGCCGAAATCCAGCTCGACGGCATCAGCCAGGTCGGTGTCGCCGAAAAGGCCGGGCTCACGTTCGCGACTGCACTGCGCGCGCTCTTGCGGCAGGATCCAGACATCATCATGGTCGGCGAGATTCGCGATGCGGAGACGGCCGACGTCGCGATCAAGGCCGCGCAGACCGGCCATCTCGTGCTGTCGACGCTGCACACGAACGACGCACCGGCCGCCGTCGCGCGGCTGCTCGACATCGGTGTCGCGCCGTACAACCTCGCAGCCGCGCTGCACCTCGTCACCGCGCAACGCCTCGTCCGGCGGCTGTGCACCGCCTGCCGCGTTCACTCGGATGCACCTGTGCCCGTCCTGCGCGAAGCCGGCTGCGACCCGGCTGCCCTCGCAACCGGATGGCGGCCGTTCGTCGCCCGAGGCTGTCCGGCCTGTCACGGCATCGGCTATCGCGGCCGTGTCGGCCTGCACCAGACGATGCCGGTATCGTCCGGGCTGGCGGAACGCATCGTCGCACGGGCGAGTGTTGGCGAACTCGCGCAATGCGTGGCGGCCGAAGGCGTGCGCAATCTGCGCGACGCGGCGCTCGCACGCGTCCGTGACGGCACGACGAGCATCGCGGAAGCCCTCGCCGCGACACCTGCCGCATGAGCTTGCGCAAGCCGCCGCGCGAAACCCGCTTCGCGTGGCGCGGCCGCAGTCGCGACGGCACGTTGCGCCGCGGGACCCTCATCGCATTCGACGCCGCGAGCGCACGTGCCGCGCTCGCACGCGACGGCATCGCCGTACTGTCGCTCGACGTCCGCGGGCCGGCCCGGCCGCCAACGGCCAGCGCGCGAGACGTCACGCGCTTCACGCGCCAGCTCGCGAGCCTGCTGCAGGCCGGGTTGCCGCTCGCGCCGTCGCTCGAGATGCTCGCGCGCACGCGGCCACACGATGGCTTGCCGCGCATCGCGGCGGGTCTCGCCCGCGAGATCGTCGGCGGCCGGCGCTTCGCCGATGCGCTCGCACGCTATCCATCCCAGTTCGGCACGCTGTATCGCCAGTTGATCGAGGTCGGCGAAGCGTCCGGCTCGCTCGGCATCGTGCTGACGCGGGTCGCGGAACACCGCGAGCGCACCGACGCGCAGTGGCGCAAGCTGCGGGCTGCGCTCGCGTACCCGGCGGCCGTCATCCTGTTCGGGCTCGCGATCTCGGCCGCACTGATGGTGTGGGTGGTCCCGACGTTCCGCCAGATCTTCGACGGGTTCGGCGCCGCACTACCAGCGCCAACCCGCGCGCTGCTCGCACTGTCCTCCGCGCTGTCGGCGTGGGGCGGTGGGCTCGCTGCCGGTACGGCGGCAGTCGGGCTGGCAGCGCATCACGCGCTGCGGCGGTCGGCACCGCTGCGCCATGCTGTCGCGCGGCGCCTGTTACATGCGCCGCTCGCGGGTAACGCGCTCAGCCGGTACGCGGCCGCACGCTGGTGCCGCTCGCTTGCGACACTGCTCGGCGCCGGCGTGCCGCTCGCCGACGCCTTTGCCACGCTCGAGCGCACCGCCGGCCATCCGGTGTTCGAGCACGCCACTGCGCACATCGCAGCCCGCGTGCTGCGCGGCGCACGCCTCGCGGACGCGATGCAGTCGGCCGGCTGTTTTCCGGACGACGTCGTGCAGCCGATCGCCGTCGCCGAGGAATCCGGTGCGCTCGACACGATGCTTGCCGACATCGCCGCGCTGTGCGAACGCCAGCTCGACGCGCGTCTCGATGCCCTCGCCGCGCTCGGCGAACCGTTGATCGTGATCGTACTGGGCGCACTCGTCGGCGGCCTCGTGATCGCGATGTACCTGCCCATCCTTCAGCTCGGCAACGTGGTGTAGCATCGCAACCGATTCTGTCGCCTTTTAGTCCGAACCTTGAGCTCATGACGCCAGCGCCCCTGTACTCCGTTACCGATTCGCCCGAGAGCACGCTGCTCGCGCTGGCAATGCTGCCGCCCGCGCTGCAGTATGCGTTCGCGGTCGCCGTCGGCCTTTGCATCGGCAGCTTCCTGAACGTGGTCGTCCACCGGCTGCCCGTGATGATGCAGCGTGCGTGGCAGGCCGAGATCGATGAAGCGACCGGCAACACGAGCGCCCCGCCCGACGACGGCTACCCGCCGCGCTACGATTTGTGGCGCCCGCGCAGCGCCTGCCCGCATTGCGGCCACGTGCTGCGCGCATGGGAAAACATCCCGCTCGTCAGCTTCCTGATGCTGCGCGGGCGCTGCCGACGCTGCGGCCACGCGATCGGCATCGTATATCCGCTCGTCGAGCTCGCGTGCGCGCTGCTCGCCGCCGGCTCACTCGCGGCATTCGGCCCGACCGCCGCCGCGCTTGCCGCGTTCGCCCTGTGCGCCGCGCTGCTCGCGATGAGCGCGATCGATATCCGGACGGGCTACCTGCCCGACTCGATGACGCTGCCGCTCCTCTGGGCCGGGCTCGTGCTGAACCTCGGCGGCACGTTCACGTCGCTGCGCTCGGCAGTGATCGGGGCCGTGGCCGGCTACCTGTTCCTGTGGTCAATCTACTGGCTGTTCAAATGGCTGCGCGGCATCGAGGGCATCGGTTTCGGCGACCTGAAGCTGCTCGCCGCGCTCGGCGCATGGATGGGCTGGGCCGCATTGCCGCAGGTCGTGCTGTTCGCCGCGGTGACGGGCGCGATCGTCGGGCTCATTGCAACCTGGCGCGGCCGCATGCGCTTCGAGGAGCCGATTCCGTTCGGCCCGTTCCTCGCGGCAGGCGGCGTCGCGACGCTGTTTTTCGGCACCCCGTTCTATTCGGCGCTCGGAGGCTGACATGTTCGCAATTGGACTCACCGGCGGCATCGGCAGCGGCAAGACGACCGTCGCCGACCTGTTCGGCGCCCGCGGCGCGTCCCTGGTCGATACCGACCTGATCGCCCATCGCATCACCGCACCAGGCGGTCTTGCAATGCCCGCGATCGAACAGGCATTCGGTCGCAGCTTCGTTGCCGCCGACGGCTCGCTCGACCGTGCGAAGATGCGCGCACTGATCTTCAGCGACGACGCCGCTCTCCGGCGCCTCGAAGCGATCACGCATCCGCTGATCCGCGCGGAGACCGATCGCGAAGCACGCGAAGCGCAAGGCCCGTACGTGATATTCGTCGTGCCGCTGCTCGTCGAGTCAGGCAACTGGAAGGCGCGCTGCGATCGCGTCCTCGTCGTCGATTGCCCGGTTGAAACACAGATCGCACGCGTGATGCAGCGCAACGGCTTCACGCGCGAGCAGGTCGAGGCGATCATCGCGAAACAGGCAACACGCGAGGCCCGCCTCGCGGCGGCCGACGACGTGATCGTCAACGACGCGACGAAACCCGACGCGCTCGCCGCACAGGTCGATGCACTGCACCAACGCTATCTCGGGTTTGCGGCCGCCGCGCGCTGAACCTCGCGCCCAATCGTGATGGTGTACGAAATTGGCGCGTTGCTAGGGTAGAGAGTGAGCATTAGAATGTCCTGCATTGTTTCAATCCCTACCCAAGAGGCGAGCGCGCTTGATTCTTTACGAGTATCCGTTCAACGAGCGAATTCGCACGCTGTTGCGCCTCGAAGATCTCTTCGAGCGCTTCGCGTTCTTTTTGGCTCAGGAGGACCCGCGTGAACACCACGTCGCACTGACGACGCTGTTCGAAATCGCCGAGGTAACGGGCCGCGCGGACCTGAAATCGGATCTGATGAAGGAGCTCGAACGTCAGCGCCAGACGCTCGCCCCCTTTCGCGGCAATCCGGGCATCGAGCAGAATGCGCTCGAGGCCGTGCTCGGCGAAATCGAGCAGACACTCGCGAATCTCGCGCAGATGCAGGGCAAGACCGGGCAGCACCTCGTCGACAACGAGTGGCTCGCCAGCATCCGCAGCCGTGCGGTGATTCCCGGCGGCACGTGCAAGTTCGACCTGCCGTCATACTACGCATGGCAGCAGTGGCCCGCCGAGCAGCGGCGCCAGGACATCGCGAAGTGGATCCTGCCGATGCTGCCGCTGCGCGACGCGGTGACGATCGTGCTGCGGCTCGCGCGCGAATCGGGCCAGGCGTCGAAGGTCATGGCGATGCAGGGCAGCTACCAGCAGATGCTGTCCGGCCGCACCTACCAGTTGATGCAGGTGCGCGTGCCGCCGGAGTTGCGCGTCATTCCGGAAGCGAGCGCGAACAAATACATGCTGTGGGTACGGTTCACCATGCAGGACGGCGATGTGCGGCCGCGCGCGGTGGACATCGACGTGCCGTTCCATCTGACACTGTGCAATCTGTAACGGCCGCGGGCCGGATCGCTTTCGTATGACTACCGTTGTGAAATGCCCGTCGTGCGGCGCCGAAGTGCGCTGGACGCCCGAAAATCAGTTCCGCCCGTTCTGCTCGGCCCGCTGCAAGCAGCTCGACCTCGGCGCATGGGCCGCGGAAAAGTACCGGATCGGTGGATCTTCCGACGAGGGCCCCTCGTCGGAAGAAGACGGCACGGACAGCCGCCGCGACAGCTGAGCGGCGCGCAGCGCAGCCTGCTAGTGATATGGCCCGCCTTTCCGGCAGGCCATCATGGCGTCAGTTCGACGCGGCTTCCTTCTCGAGCAGTTCGAGCACCGGCAGCGCGGCCGGCAACAGCGGCGCGACGGCGACCGGCAGTTGCTGCCACACGAACGCCTGCCCTTCCTTGCTGTGCGGCTCGCCCGTCCAGCCCGTCACCTTGCAGAAATACAGCCGCACGTACGCATGCGGATAATCGTGCTCGAGCGTGTGCCAGCGGTGGCTGGCGGTGACTTCGATGCCGAGCTCCTCGTGCAGTTCGCGCGCAAGCGCGTCCTCGACGCTTTCGCCGGCCTCCAGCTTGCCGCCCGGAAACTCCCAGTAGCCTTCATACGGCTTGCCTTGCAGGCGCTGCGCGAGCAGGTAGCTTCCGTCCGGCTGCACCATCACGCCGACCGCGACTTCCGTCACCTTGCGGCCGTCGGGCGCGCGCACCGCGCCTTGTGCGAGATCCGCGCTCATGCCTGCTCCTTGCGGCCCGACCAGTCACGCGCAAACTGCCACGCGACGCGCCCCGAGCGCGAACCGCGCTCGAGCGCCCACACGAGCGCGTCGCCGCGTGCGGATTCGATCTCCGCATCCGGACAGCCGAAATGACGCAGCCAATGCCCGACGATGTCGAGGTAGTCGTCCTGCTTGAACGGATAGAAGCTGACCCACAGGCCGAAGCGCTCCGACAGCGAGATCTTTTCCTCGACGACTTCGCCGGGGTGAATCTCGCCATCCGGAAGATGCTTGTACGACTCGTTGTCGCTCATGTACTCGGGTAGCAGATGGCGGCGGTTCGACGTCGCGTAGATCAGCACGTTGTCCGACTGCGCGGCGATCGAACCGTCGAGCGCGACCTTCAGCGCCTTGTAGCCCGACTCGCCCTCCTCGAACGACAGGTCGTCGCAGAACACGATGAAGCGCTCGGGACGCTGCGAGATCAGGTCGACGATGTCGCCGAGATCGTGCAGGTCGTCCTTGTCCACTTCGATCAGGCGCAGGCCGTCGTTCGCATATGCGTTCAGGCACGCCTTGATCAGCGACGATTTGCCGGTACCGCGCGCGCCGGTCAGCAGCACGTTGTTGGCCGGCTTCCGCTGCACGAACTGCCGCGTGTTCTGTTCGATCAGCCCTTTCTGGCGATCGATGTTGTGCAGATCGTCGAGCGCGATCGACGACACGGCGGGCACCGGCTGCAGATAGCCGCGCCCCTGGCGCTGGCGCCAGCGGAACGCGTGAGCGGCATTCCAGTCGACCGCTGCCGGCGCGGGCGGCAGCATCCCCTCGAGACGGCCGAGCAGCGCCTCGGCACGCGTCAGAAACTGTTCAAGCTTGTCCATGTCGTTCGAGCGCTCCCGGTCAGGAGCGGTAATCCGCGTTGATGCTCACGTAGTCGTGCGACAGGTCGCACGTCCAGATGGTGGCTTGCGCGTCGCCGCGGCCGAGCAGCACGCGGATCGTGATTTCGCTCTGCTTCATCACGCGCTGGCCGTCTTCTTCCTGGTAAGCCGGGTTGCGGCCGCCCGCCTTCGCGACGAGCACGTCGTCGAGATAAAGGTCGATCTTGTCGACGTCCAAATCCGCGACGCCTGCATAGCCGATCGCCGCGAGAATCCGGCCGAGGTTGGGGTCGGATGCGTAGAAGGCCGTCTTCACGAGCGGCGAATGGCCGATCGCGTAAGCGATCTGGCGGCATTCCGCGACACTCTTGCCGCCTTCGACCTGCACGGTCATGAATTTCGTCGCGCCTTCGCCGTCGCGCACGATCAGTTGCGACAGCACCTGCGCGACTTCCGTCACCGCATCGCGCAGCGCCGCATAGGCCGGCGAATCGGTCGACGTGATCGGCGGCAACGTGCTCTTGCCCGACGCGATCAGGATGAACGAGTCGTTCGTCGACGTATCGCCGTCGATCGTGATGCAGTTGAACGAGCGGTCGGCGACTTCCTTCACGAGCGTGTCGAGCACCGGCTGCGCGACGTTCGCGTCGAACGCGAGGAAGCCGAGCATCGTCGCCATGTTCGGCTTGATCATGCCCGCGCCCTTGCTGATGCCCGTCAGCGTGACCGCATGGCCGTCGATCGTCACCTGGCGCGACGTGGCCTTCGGCAGCGTGTCCGTCGTCATGATCGCCTGCGCGGCGTCGAACCAGTTCGCGGCCTTGCGATTCGCGAGCGCGGCCGGCAGGCCGGCCTTCAGGCGATCGATCGGCAGCGGCTCGAGGATCACGCCGGTCGAGAACGGCAGCACCTGCGCCGGCTCGATGCCCGCGAGGCGCGCGAGTTCCGTGCAGGTTTCACGTGCGTTCATGAGGCCCGGTTCGCCGGTACCCGCGTTCGCATTGCCCGTATTCACGACGAGCGCGCGAATGCCCGCGCCGCCCGCGCGCACCTTCGCCAGGTGCTCGCGGCAGACGGTGACCGGCGCGGCGCAGAAACGGTTTTCGGTGAACACGCCCGCGACCGTCGCGCCTTCGTCGACGGAGATGACCAGCACGTCCTTGCGATTCGGCTTGCGGATGTTCGCTTCCGCCCAGCCGAGCGTGACGCCGGCGACGGGATGCAGTTGGGCGGGATCGATCGACGGAAAATTGACAGCCATGGGGCACACCTGCCGGATGGAAAATGCCGGCATGCGCCGGCATCGATTGGAAGAACCAGCGGCCGCACGCGCAGGCCGCCGCAACTCACATCACTCACGCGAAGCTGCGAACGAAGCGGCACGCGCGATGCGCGCCGCCGTCGATCATGACAGCTTCCCGTGACATTGCTTGTACTTCTTGCCGCTACCGCACGGGCACGGGTCGTTGCGGCCGACCTTCGGCATTTCGCCGCCGGGGCCGCTGTGCGTCATCGCGCTGCCGACCATGTCGGCGGTTGCCGTGGCCGCCGCGGCAGCCGCGACGTTGGCCACCGGCGCACCGGCTTCCGCGTAATCGGCGTGCTGGTACTCGACGTTCTCGAGATGACCGCCACGCTCCTCGATCTGCTCGGCGGCCTCCTCGAGCTGTTCCGGCGACTGGATCTGCACGTTCATCACGACGCGCGTGACTTCCTGCTTGATCGCCTCGAGCATCGCGGCGAACAGTTCGAACGCTTCGCGCTTGTATTCCTGCTTCGGATTCTTCTGCGCATAGCCGCGCAGATGGATGCCCTGGCGCAGGTGGTCGAGCGCCGCGAGGTGCTCGCGCCACAGGCGGTCGACCGTCTGCAGCATCACCGAGCGCTCGAACGCGCTGAACGATTCGCGGCCAACCATTGCGACCTTCGCCTCGTACTGCTCATCGGCGGCCGTCATCACCGCGTCGAGGATTTCCTCGGCCGTGATCGACGAGGACTCGTTCACCATTTCCTGGATCGCGAGGTCGAGCTGCCAGTCGTTGCGCAGCGCTTCCTCGAGCTCGGGCACGTCCCACTGCTCTTCGATGCTGCCTTCCGGCACGAACTGGCGGACGACTTCGGTAACCACGCCATGACGCATCGCGGTGATCGTCTCGGTGATGTCGTGCGCTTCGAGCAGCTCGTTACGCTGCTGGTAGATCACCTTGCGCTGGTCGTTCGACACGTCGTCGTATTCGAGCAGTTGCTTGCGGATGTCGAAGTTACGCGCTTCGACCTTGCGCTGCGCGGACTCGATCGAGCGCGTGACGATGCCGGCCTCGATCGCCTCGCCTTCCGGCATCTTCAGGCGATCCATGATCGAGCGCACGCGGTCGCCCGCGAAAATGCGCAGCAGCGGATCGTCGAGCGACAGGTAGAAGCGCGATGAACCCGGATCGCCCTGGCGGCCCGCACGGCCGCGCAGCTGGTTGTCGATCCGGCGCGATTCGTGGCGCTCGGTGCCGATGATGTGCAGGCCGCCCGCGGCCTTCACCTGCTCGTGCAGCGTTTCCCACTCGTCGTGCAGCTTCTGGATGCGGCGCGCCTTTTCGTCGGCCGGAATTGCCTCGTCGGCCTCGATGAACGCAGCCTGCTTCTCGGCATTGCCGCCGAGCACGATGTCGGTACCGCGACCGGCCATGTTGGTTGCGATCGTGACGCGCTGCGGACGGCCGGCTTCCGCGACGATCGCCGCTTCACGCTCGTGCTGCTTCGCGTTCAGCACTTCGTGCGGCAGCCCGGCCTGCTTCAGCAGGTGCGACAGCAGTTCGGAGTTCTCGATCGACGTCGTGCCGACCAGCACCGGCTGGCCGCGCTCGTAGCAGTCGCGGATGTCGCGGATCACCGCGTCGTAGCGCTCCTTGGCCGTCTTGTAGATCTGGTCCTGCTTGTCGATCCGCTTCGGCGGGCGGTTGGTCGGGATCACGACCGTCTCGAGGCCGTAGATCTCGTTGAACTCGTACGCTTCGGTATCGGCGGTACCGGTCATGCCGGCCAGCTTCGCGTACATCCGGAAGTAGTTCTGGAACGTGATCGACGCGAGCGTCTGGTTCTCGCTCTGGATCTTCACGTGCTCCTTCGCCTCGACGGCCTGGTGCAGGCCGTCGGACCAGCGACGGCCGGCCATCAGGCGGCCCGTGAATTCGTCGACGATGACCACTTCGCCGTTCTGCACGACGTAGTGCTGATCCTTGTGGAACAGCGTGTGCGCGCGCAGCGCCGCGTACACGTGGTGCATCAGCGTGATGTTCTGCGGTGCGTACAGGCTCTCGCCCTCGCCGATCAGGCCCCATTCGGCGAGCAGGCGCTCGGCCTTCTCGTGGCCCGATTCCGTCAGGAACACCTGGCGCGCCTTCTCGTCGAGCGTGTAGTCGCCCGGCTTCTCGACGCCCGTGCCGTCGGCCTTCTCTTCGCCGATCTGGCGCTCGAGCAGCGGCGGCAGTGCGTTCATCCGCACGTACAGCTCGGTGTGATCCTCGGCCTGGCCCGAAATGATCAGCGGCGTACGCGCCTCGTCGATCAGGATCGAGTCCACTTCGTCGACGACCGCGAAATTCAGGGCCCGCTGCACGCGCGCGTCGGTCTCGTAGACCATGTTGTCGCGCAGGTAGTCGAAGCCGAATTCGTTGTTCGTGCCGTACGTGATGTCTGCCGCGTAAGCCTGCTGCTTCTGGTCGTGCTCCATGCCGGACAGGTTGATGCCGACCGACAGACCGAGGAAGTTGTAGAGGCGCGCCATCCATTCGGCGTCACGCTGCGCGAGGTAATCGTTGACGGTCACCACGTGCACGCCGCGGCCGGCCAGCGCATTCAGGTACACGGGCAGCGTCGCGACGAGCGTCTTGCCCTCGCCGGTGCGCATTTCCGCGATCTTGCCGTAGTGGAGCACCATGCCGCCGATCATCTGCACGTCGAAGTGCCGCATCTTCAGCACGCGACGGCTGGCCTCGCGACAGACCGCGAAGGCCTCGGGCAGCAGCTTGTCGAGCGACTCGCCGGCCGCGACCCGCTGGCGGAATTCGTCCGTCTTGCCGCGCAACTGGTCGTCCGTCAGCTTCTCGATCTGCGTTTCGAGCGCATTGATCGTCGTGACGGTCTTTTGGTATTGCTTGACGAGCCGCTGGTTGCGGCTGCCAAAAATTTTCTGGAGAAAACCGGTTGTCATCGGATCGGATCCTGCGTCGCAGCACCGGCGCCCGGCGCGTGTTGCGCGCCCCGGCGCCCGAGCCTCGGCGGCTTAGCGAATTAGTGGACTCAAACGAGGAATTTTAGCACGCGGGGAAGCGTGCGCCCGTGTCTCGGGCGGACGGGCACTGCGCGCCGACGGCCGGGCCAACGGGGCGAAAGCCGCCCGTGCACGGGCCCGCGCGGGTACAATCGGCGTCAACGTCCGCGCGCGTGCGCGCCCGAAGAATGTCTCGATGAACCGATTTTCCAAGCGTTTCGGCCCGCTCGCCCCATATCGCCCGCAACCCGTATCCGAAGTGCTCGGCCGCACCGACGCGTTCGCGGCGCTGCGCGCCGGCGTCGAACAGATCGCGTCGCTGCAGCGCGACCTTGCCGCGCTCCTGCCAGACTATCTTGCGAATCATGTCGAACCGGGCTTCATCAAGGACGGCACCCTGACCCTCTTTGCTGCGCACAACGCGTTGGCCGCTCGGCTGCGACAGGTCGAACCGCGGTTGCTCGGCGATCTGCAAAAACGGGGCTGGCCGGTCTCGACGCTGCGCGTACGCGTGCGCCCGAAGGATGCGCCGGAGCCGCCCCACGTGAAGCAGGCGCGGATGACGTCGGTCGGCGCGGCCGCGTTGCGCGACCTGGCCGATCATCTCGAACCGTCACCGCTGCAGGACGCGCTCGCGCGGATGGCGGCCCGGCATGGCGCGAAGCCGCGCTGACGGCGCGCACCGCCGGCAGCGCCAGGTGGCCCGGCCAACAAAAAAGCAGCCCGAAGGCTGCTTTTTTATTGCTTGCGCGGAACCCAGGTCAGGCGAAGGCCGTCTGCATGTCGAACGCGAAGCCCTTCGGTGCGGCTTGCGGATCGTCGAACGTGACGATCTCGTACGCATCTTCGTTCGCGAGCAATTCGCGCAGCAGCGCGTTGTTCAGGCCGTGGCCCGACTTGTACGCCGTGTACGACGCCAGCAACGGATGGCCGATCACGTACAGGTCGCCGATCGCGTCGAGCATCTTGTGCTTCACGAACTCGTCGTCGTAGCGCAGCCCGTCGTTGTTCAGGATGCGGTACTCGTCGAGCACGATCGCATTTTCCATGCTGCCGCCACGGGCGAGACCCATCTCGCGCAGCATCTCGGCTTCATGTGCGAAGCCGAACGTGCGTGCACGCGCGATCTCGCGCACATACGAGGTATTCGCGAAATCGACCTCGAGCTCCTGGCCGGTCTTGTCGACGGCCGGGTGACGGAAGTCGATCGAAAATTTCAGCTTGAAACCGAAGTACGGATCGAGACGCGCGAACTTGTCGCCATCACGGATTTCGACCGTCTTCTTCACCTTGACGAAGCGCTTCGGCGCGTTCTGCTCCTCGATCCCGGCAGACTGGATCAGGAACACGAAGGTCGCCGCGCTGCCGTCCATGATCGGGATTTCCTCGGCCGTCACGTCGACATAGAGGTTGTCGATACCGAGGCCGGCACATGCCGACATCAGGTGCTCGACGGTCGACACGCGCACGCCATCCTTCTGCAACACCGACGCGAGCCGCGTATCGCCGATCGACGTCGCCGCGGCGGGAATGTCGACGGGCGTGGGAAGGTCGACGCGCGAGAAGACGATGCCCGTGCCCGGCGCGGCAGGACGGAGCGTCAGCTCGATCTTGCGGCCCGAGTGGACACCGATACCCACGGTCTTCACGATGGATTTGATGGTGCGCTGCTTCAGCATGATGTTCTTCGTCGTGATTGAAGATATCAATCAGGAGTTATATTCGATAGGGCAGATTATAGCGTAATTCCCTATTCAGCGTTGTTTGAAACTGCGTATCAATCTGTTTCGACTGTTTACCCGCGCCGATACGGGACGGGCCGATGCCCGGAACGGAGGCGTTTCCGGTCATCAGCCCGTGTTACAACTGCCCTGAGGCCGGTGAGCAGCGTTGCCGGAAGGCAACGGCGCACCGCACGATCAGGACGTCAACGTCGCGAGAACACTCGCCGCATCGCTCACTTCGAATTTGCCCGGCGCCTCGACGGCCAGCGTCTTGACCACACCGCCGTCAATCACCATCGCGTAGCGCAGGGAACGAATTCCCATGCCACGCGCGGACAAATCCTGCGTCAGCCCCAGCGCATGAGTGAAAGCCGCGCTGCCGTCCGCCATCATGCGCACCTTGCCCGCGGTGTGCAGATCACGTCCCCATGCGCCCATCACGAATGCGTCGTTGACGGACACGCACCAGATCTCGTCGATGCCCGCCGCGCGCAATTGCCCGGCGTGTTCGACGTAGCCCGGCACATGCTGCGCCGAGCAGGTCGGCGTGAAAGCGCCCGGCAATCCGAAGATCACCACCCGCTTTCCCGCAACCTGATCGCGCACGCTGCAGGCGTTCGGCCCCAGCGTGCACCCTTCGCGCGCATCGTCGATGTACTCGAACAGTTGCGCGTCGGGCAGCGCGTCGCCCACTTGAATCATGGCTGGTCCCTCATAGCGATACGGTTTTTCAGCGTGTCGCGGACAGCACGGTCCATCCCGCCCCGCTTGTGCGGAGAGGGCACGTTTCCCGGCCCGGCGTCGCAGCCGACGCGGCCTGTCGTGGTCCGTAGCATCCGTCACGCCGGCGATACCGCGGCAGATTCGCCGCGGCTTCGCCTGTGTTTGCGTCAGTCAGCCTGCTTGCGCAGGAAAGCCGGGATGTCGTACGTGTCGACACCCTTCTCCTGCAGCGCCTGCACGTGCGATGCCGCGGTTTCGCGCGAATTGCGCCACACCGCCGGCGTATCGAGCGCACCGTAGTCTGCCGTGCTGACGTGATGCGTCGGAGCATAGCCGTGCGAAACCGCGCTGACCGGCTGGTTGTCCGTACCCGTGCGCAGCAGCGTCATCGGTGCCGACTGCTGCTTCTTCGCCGCACGGCCCAGACCCGTCGCCACGACCGTCACGCGCAGTGCATCGCCCATCGCGTCGTCGTACACCGCACCGAAGATCACCGTCGCATCTTCCGCGGCGTAGCTCTTGATCGTGTTCATCACTTCGCGCGTTTCCGACAGGCGCAGCGAACGGCTCGACGTGATGTTGACCAGCACGCCGCGCGCGCCCGACAGATCGACGCCTTCGAGCAGCGGGCTCGCCACGGCCTGTTCCGCCGCGAGGCGTGCGCGATCGACGCCGGCGACCGTCGCCGTGCCCATCATCGCCTTGCCCTGCTCGCCCATCACCGTCTTCACGTCTTCGAAGTCGACGTTCACGAGGCCATCGACATTGATGATTTCAGCGATGCCCGCGACCGCGTTGTTCAACACGTCGTCCGCGCACTGGAAGCACTTGTCCATCTCGGCGTCGTCGCCCATCACGTCGAACAGCTTGTCGTTCAGCACGACGATCAGCGAGTCGACGTGATCCTCCAGTTGCTGTGAACCGGCTTCAGCGACGCGCATGCGCTTGCCGCCTTCGAATTCGAACGGCTTGCTGACGACACCCACCGTCAGGATGCCCATCTCCTTCGCGATCTGCGCGACCACCGGCGCCGCGCCTGTACCCGTGCCACCACCCATGCCGGCCGTGATGAACACCATGTGCGCGCCGCGCAGTGCGTCGGCGATGCGCTCACGCGCTTCTTCCGCTGCCGCACGGCCCATTTCCGGCTTCGCACCGGCGCCCAGGCCCGTGTTGCCGAGCTGGATCACCGACGATGCGCGCGAACGCGACAGCGCCTGTGCATCCGTGTTCATCACGATGAAGTCGACGCCCTGCACGCCGCGGTTGATCATGTGCTGGACGGCATTGCCGCCAGCGCCGCCAACGCCGACCACCTTGATGATGGTGCCGTTGGTCTCGGTTTCCAGCATTTCGAATTCCATTGTTGCCTCCGTCAAGAGAATTACTGCTACTCGGCCGTTATTCGGCAGGAGATCGGGCAACCCCCTGTCGCGCGCCAGCCGCCGGCACCAGCGCGAATTTCGATTCGGTTCGTCCCCAAGAAAACGCCGGGCCGCCCCAGGTTTTCTTGGCCCCCTCGGGGGGCAGGCTCGGCGTGCCGAGCCGCGGGGGTACTCAAAAATTGCTCAGGAACCATTCCTTCATCCGCGAGAACACCTGCCCCGCGTTGCCGGACTGCACGGCGACCTTGCGGCCGCGTGTGCGCTGGGCACTGCCTTCGACGAGCAGCCCCATCGCCGTCGAGTAGCGCGGATTGCGCACGACGTCGGAAAGGCCGCCTGCATATTCCGGCGCGCCGATGCGCACCGGTTTCAGGAAAATGTCTTCGCCGAGCTCGACCATGCCCGGCATCATCGAAGCGCCGCCGGTAATGACCACGCCGGAGCTCAGGAGTTCTTCGTATCCCGACTCGCGCACGACCTGCTGCACGAGCGAGAACAGCTCCTCGACGCGCGGCTCGATCACGGCTGCCAGCGCCTGGCGCGACAGCGTGCGCGGGCCGCGTTCGCCGAGGCCAGGCACTTCCACCATTTCGTCCGGATCGGCGAGCGCCTGCTTCGCGATCCCGTAGCCGACCTTGATGTCTTCCGCATCCGGTGTCGGCGTGCGCAGCGCCATCGCGATGTCGCTCGTGATCTGGTCGCCGGCGATCGGAATCACCGCGGTGTGGCGGATCGCGCCTTCGGCGAAGATCGCGATATCCGTCGTGCCGCCACCGATGTCGACCAGCACCACGCCGAGATCCTTCTCGTCCTCCGTCAGCACGGCCAGCGACGACGCGAGCGGCTGCAGGATCAGGTCGTTCACTTCGAGCCCGCAGCGGCGCACGCACTTGACGATGTTCTGCGCGGCACTCACCGCGCCCGTCACGATGTGCACCTTCACTTCCAGCCGGATGCCGCTCATGCCGATCGGCTCGCGCACGTCTTCCTGGCCGTCGATGATGAATTCCTGCGTGAGGATGTGCAGCACCTGCTGGTCGGTCGGGATATTGATCGCCTTCGCGGTCTCGATCACGCGCGCGACGTCCGTCTGCGTGACTTCCTTGTCCTTGATCGCGACCATCCCGCTCGAGTTGAAGCTGCGGATGTGGCTGCCCGCGATCCCCGTGAACACGTTGGTGATCTTGCAGTCGGCCATCAGCTCGGCTTCCTCGAGCGCGCGCTGGATCGACTGCACGGTGGCCTCGATGTTGACCACCACACCTTTCTTCAGACCCTTCGACTCGCTCTGGCCGAGACCGATCACCTCATAGTGGCCTTCGCCCTTCAGCTCGGCGACGATGGCCACCACCTTCGACGTGCCGATGTCGAGGGAAACCAGCAGATCCTTGTAGTCTTTGCTCATAAAGTGCTCTTGCGTGTGATCTCTCGTTACTTCTTGCGCTTGTCGGTATCGGTCAGGAACCGCATGCCTGCCGCGCGAATCGCGAATCCGTTCGGATAGCGCAGGTCCGCGTACTCGATGTCGTTGCCCCAGCGCTCCGTGACGGCCGGCCATGCGGCGACCAGGCGCTGGCTCCGGTCATGCAGCGACTCGCTGTTGCGTTCCTTGCCCAGCTCGACCTGCATGCCGTTCGACAGCTTCACCGTCCACGCGTACCGCGCCGACAGCGTCACTTCTTCCGGCGCCGCCTTCAGCGGCGCAAACCATTTCCCGAAGTCGCGATACCGCGTGACGACTTCCTTCGCACTACCCTCCGGGCCGTCGAACGCCGGCAGTTCCTGCTCCAGCTCGCCCTGGTTCGCGGTGAACAGCTCGCCATCGACGCTCACGAGCTGGTCGCTGCCCCAGGTCCCGAGCGGTTTGTACTCCTCGAGCGTGACAGCCAGCGCATTCGGCCACACCCGGCGCACGCTCGCATGGCGCACCCAGGGCATCTGCTCGAACGCGGCGCGCGCGGCGTCGAGATCGACCGTGAAGAAATTGCCCTTCAGCCGGCCGACCACGCCCGCGCGCACCGTCGGTGAATTGATGTGCTCGGTGTCGCCGTCGATCCGGATTTCCCGCAGCGCGAACGTCGGGCGCTGGATCAGCCAGTAGCAACCGGCCGCCGCCAACACGAGCAGCAACAGCGCGTACAGCGCGCTGGCGGCAAGGTTGAGTTGGCGAACGTTGTTCCACATACGTCGTTCCGTTCCTGCGTCAGTCGTTGAGCGTGAGCGACAGCACCTTCACGACCAGCTCCGAATAGCTGATGCCGACCGCGCGCGCGGCCTTCGGCGGCAGCGAGTGGTCGGTCATCCCGGGGGCCGTGTTCACTTCCAGGAAATACGCATTGCCGGCCGCATCCAGCATGAAATCCGCGCGGCCCCAGTCGGTGCAGCCGAGCACGTCGAACGCCCGGCGCGCGACGCGCTTGAGCTCCGCCTCCTTGTCGGCGGGCAGCCCGCACGGAATCAGGTATTGCGTGTCGTCGGCGACGTACTTCGCGTGATAGTCGTAGAACTCGCCGGCCGGCACGATCTTGATCACCGGCAGGTCGAGATCGCCGGCGATGCAGGCGGTGTACTCGCCGCCGCCCTCGATGCTCTTCTCGACGATCACGATCGGGTCGTGCTTTGCGGCTTCCGCGAGCGCAGCGGGCAGCGCGTCGGCCGTCTTCACCTTCAGCACCGCCACGCTCGAGCCTTCGCTCGCCGGCTTCACGAACAGCGGCAGGCCGAGCTTCGCGACGATGTCCGTCGCGCGCGCCGCGAGGTCGTCGCCGCGCAGCACCGTCTCGAACGGCGGCGTCGGCACGCCCGTCTGCTGCCACACGAGCTTCGTGCGGAACTTGTCGAGGCCGAGCGCCGATCCGAGCACGCCGCTGCCCGTGTAGCGAATGCCGTAGAAATCGAGCGCGCCCTGGATCTGGCCGTTCTCGCCGTAGCCGCCGTGCAGTGCGTTGAACGCGCGCACGAACCCTTCGTCCTTCAGCGCCGACAGCGGGCGCTCGGCCGGGTCGAACGGGTGCGCGTCGATGCCCGCGTCGCGCAGGCCCTGCAGCACGAGCTTGCCCGACGTGAGCGACACCTCGCGCTCCGAGGACTCACCGCCGAACAACACCGCCACCTTGCCGAAACGTTTCGGATCAATCCCGCTCATGTCATGCCTTCTGTTGAGTGTGCTGCGCAACCTTCGCCGGCACGCCGCCGATCGAACCCGCGCCCATCGTGATCACCACGTCGCCGTTCTGCGCGACCTTCGCCAATGCGTCCGGCACGTCGTCGACCGTCGCGACGAACACCGGGTCAACCTTCCCGACCGCGCGCAGCGCACGCGACAGCGCGTCGCCGTTGGCGGTCGAGATCGCCGCCTCGCCCGCCGCGTAGACTTCCGTCAGCACCAGCGCGTCGACCGTCGACAGCACGTTGACGAAATCGTCGAAGCAGTCGCGAGTGCGCGTGTAGCGGTGCGGCTGGAACGCCAGCACGAGGCGGCGGCCCGGAAACGCGCCGCGCGCGGCCGCGATCGTCGCGGCCATCTCGACCGGGTGATGGCCATAGTCGTCGATCAGCGTGTAGTGGCCGCCGTCCGCGGTCGGCACTTCGCCGTAGCGCTGGAAGCGCCGGCCGACACCGTTGAATTCCGCCAGCGCCAGCTGGATCGCGTCGTCCGACACGCCGAGATCGGTCGCGATCGCGACCGCCGCGAGCGCGTTCTGCACGTTGTGCAGGCCCGGCATGTTCAGCACGACCGCCAGCGGCGCGCGCCCTTCGCGGATCACCGTGAAATGCATGCGGCCGTCGCGCGCATCGATGTCTTCGGCGCGCACCTGCGCGTCCGGCGACAGCCCGTAGCGCACGACCGGCTTCGAGATGAACGGGATGATCTGCCGCACGTTCGGATCGTCGACGCACACGACCGCGCTGCCGTAGAACGGCAGGCGCTGCGTGAATTCGATGAACGCCTGCTTGAGCCGCGCGAAATCGTGGCCGTAGGTGTCCATGTGGTCGGCGTCGATGTTCGTGATGACTTCGATCACCGGATACAGGTTCAGGAACGACGCGTCGGACTCGTCGGCCTCGGCGACGATGAAGTCGCCCGTGCCGAGCCGCGCGTTCGCGCCGGCGCTGATCAGCCGCCCGCCGATCACGAAGGTCGGATCGAGCCCGCCCGCCGCGAGCACGCTCGCGACGAGGCTCGTCGTCGTGGTCTTGCCGTGGGTGCCCGCAATCGCGATGCCCTGCTTCAGGCGCATCAGCTCCGCCAGCATCACCGCGCGCTGCACGATCGGCACGCGCTGCGCGCGCGCGGCCAGCACTTCCGGGTTGTCCGAGCGCACGGCCGTCGATACGACGACCGCGTTCGCGCCCTCGATGTTCGCCGCGTCGTGGCCGATCGCGATCCGGGCGCCGAGCGCCTGCAGACGATCCGTCACCGCGTTGCGCGACAGGTCCGAGCCGCTGACCTCGTAGCCGAGGTTGACGAGCACTTCGGCGATGCCGCTCATGCCCGCGCCGCCGATCCCGACGAAATGAATGTGTTTGACGATGTGTTTCATTGCAGTTCTTCCAGGTTCGCGCCGGCCGCCTTCGCGCACACGCGCGCGACTTCGTCGGTGGCTTCGGGCTTCGCCAGCGAGCGCGAACGTTCCGCCATGTCCGCGAGCGATGCCCGCGACTGGCCGCGCAGCCAGTCGGCGAGCAGTTCCGCCGACAGGTCGCGTTGTTGCACCAGTACGGCCGCCCCCGCATCGGCGAGGAACGCGGCGTTGCTCGTCTGATGATCGTCGACCGCGTACGGGAACGGCACGAACAGCGCCGCCACGCCCACCGCCGCGATCTCCGACACCGTCATCGCGCCCGACCGGCAGATCACGAGATCCGCCGCCGCATACGCGGCCGCCATGTCGTCGATGAACGGCACGAGCCGCACGTCTTCGCCGGCCGCGAAACCGGCCGCCTCGTAATTCGCCTTCAATGCTTCGATGTGCTTCGCGCCGGCCTGGTGCACGATGCGCGGGCGTTCGCCCGGCGCCAGCATCGCCAGCGCGCACGGCACGACTTCATTCAGCGCGGCCGCCCCGAGGCTGCCGCCGACGACCAGCACGTTCAGCGGGCCGCTGCGCGATGCATAGCGTGCTTTGGGCGCTTCCGTGCCGGCAAGTTCCGCGCGAATCGGGTTACCCGTCCATTCCGCGTGCGGCAGCGCACCGGGGAATGCGACGAGCACGCGTTTCGCGAATTTCGCGAGCACCTTGTTCGTCAGGCCCGCGATCGAATTCTGTTCATGCAGCACGAGCGGACGACCCGACAGCGCGGTCATCACGCCCGCCGGGAACGTGATGTAGCCGCCCATCCCGAGCACGACGTCGGGCCGCACGCGGCGCAGCGCGGCGAGACTCTGCCCGCATGCGCGCAGCAGGTTGAACGGCAGCGTCAGCTTGGTCTTCAGGCCCTTGCCGCGCAGCCCGCCGAACCGCACGTATTCCATCGGAATGCCGTGCTTCGGCACGAGCGTCGCTTCCATCCCGGCCGGATTGCCGAGCCACACGACGCGCCAGCCCGCCGCTTCCATCCGGTGAGCGACCGCAAGCCCCGGGAACACGTGGCCCCCGGTGCCGCCTGCCATCACCATTAGCGTGCGTTGCGACGCGGTCATACCTTCCCTCCCCGCATCAGCAAGAGTGAACGAATGTTTTGGCTACGGCCGCTTCGCTTAACTTCGCGCGCTTCGCGCACGAAGTTAGCCTTCACCGAAATCGCGTACTGCCGCGGGGAGGTCATACCTTCCCTCCCCGCATCAGTACGCGATTTTCGTAGTCGACCCGCAGCAGCACCGCAAGTGCGACGCAGTTCAGCAGAATGCCCGAGCCGCCATAGCTCACGAGCGGCAGCGTCAGGCCCTTGGTCGGCAGCAGCCCGAGGTTCACACCCATGTTGATGAAGGTCTGCGCGCCGAACCAGATGCCGATACCCTTCGCCATCAGGCCCGCGAACGTGCGATCGAGTGCCAGCGCCTGACGCCCGATCTCGAACGCGCGGCGCACGATCCAGTAGAACAGCAGGATCACGACCAGCACGCCGACGAAACCGAGCTCCTCGCCGATCACCGCGAGGATGAAGTCGGTATGCGCTTCCGGCAGGTAGTTCAGCTTCTCGACGCTGCCGCCGAGGCCGACGCCGAACCACTCGCCGCGGCCGAATGCGATCAGCGAGTGCGTGAGCTGATACGCCTTGCCCTGCGCGTAACGCTCGTCCCACGGATCGAGGTACGCGAAGATCCGCTCGCGACGCCACGGCGACAGCCACACCAGCATCGTGAAGGTGCCGATCGCGGTCGCGACGAGGCCGCCGAACAGCTTGCCGTTCACGCCGCCGAGGAACAGCACGCCCATCGCGATCGCCGCGACCACCATGAACGCGCCCATGTCCGGCTCGAGCAGCAGCAGCGCACCGACCAGGCCGACCGCGAACGCCATCGGCAAGAAGCCCTTGGCGAAGCTCTGCATGTATTCCTGCTTGCGCACCGTGTAGTTCGCCGCGTAGATCGTCACCGCGAGCTTCATGATTTCCGACGGCTGCATGTTCGTGATGCCGAGCGGAATCCAGCGGCGCGCACCGTTCACGCCCTTGCCGACGTGCGGGATCAGCACGATCACGAGGCCGACGAGCGCGATCAGGAAGAGTTGCGGCGCGTATTTGTCCCACGTCGACACCGGCACACGGAACGCAATCACCGCCGCGATGAACGCGACGGCGAGCGAGATGCAGTGGCGCATCAGGAACGCGTAATCGTGATACGACGCGTATTTCGGCGAATCGGGCATCGCGATCGACGCCGAATACACCATCACGACGCCGAGCCCGAGCAGCGCGATCGCGACCCACAACAGCGAGTAGTCGAAGTCGAGCATCCGCGAACGGCTCGGGCGCACGCCGTTGACGACGCTCGAGAGGCCGCCCGTCGCGGCGCGCGTGGCGGACGCGACGCGGCCGCCCGCGGCATTGCCGCCGGTGTCGCGACGATCGTTGAAACGGGAGACGAGGCGATCGGACCAGCTCATGGCGTCGCTCCTTTGTCGATGGCGATTTCGTCGACCGCCGCGCGGAACACATCCGCGCGATGGGCGTAGTTCCTGAACATGTCGAGACTCGCGCATGCGGGCGACAGCAGCACCGCATCGCCCGGCTCGGCCAGCTCGGCCGCCGCGTGCACCGCGCCTTCGAGCGTCGCGTGATCGGCGAGCGGCACGCCCGTTTCGGCGAGCGTGTCGCGGATCGCCGGCGCATCGCGGCCGATCAGCATCACTGCACGGCACCAGCGCGCGACCGGCGCGACCAGCGGTGCGAAATCCTGCCCCTTGCCGTCGCCGCCGGCGATCAGCACGATCTTCTGCGCAAGCCCGTCGAGCGCGGCAACCGTCGCGCCGACGTTCGTGCCCTTGCTGTCGTCGACGTAGTCGACGTCGTCGATCGTCGCGATCACTTCGACGCGATGCGCCTCGCCGCGATACTCGCGCAGCGCGTGCAGCAGCGGCGCGGCGGGCAGGTCGATCGCGCGTGCGAGCGCGAACGCGGCCAGCGCATTCGCCGCGTTGTGCAGCCCGCGGATACGCAGCGCATCGGCCGGCATCAGGCGCTTCTGCGCGATGTCGGGCGTATGCGCGGCATCGCGCTTGCGCCGACGGGTCGTCGTCGCGGTTTCATCCGGGGCGTCGCGATCGACCGCTTCGACCAGCCACGCGATGCCGTTGTCGCGTGACAGGCCGTAGTCGCCGTCCTGCACCGGTTCGTTCAGGCCGAACGTGACCGTGCGCGGCGCATCGGCCGCGCCGGCTGCCGGCGCGAACTTCATCACGGCCGCATCGTCGCGGTTCAGCACGCGCGTCGTCGTCGCGCCGAAGATCCGGCCCTTCGCCGCCGCATACGCGTCGAAGCTGCCGTGCCAGTCGAGGTGATCCTGCGTGATGTTGAGAATCGCGGCCGCATCGGGTGCGAACGTGCGCGCGGTTTCGAGCTGAAAGCTCGACAGCTCGAGCACCCAGACGTCAGGCAGCGCGGTTTCGTCGATCGCGTTCGCAAGCCGGTCGAGCATCGCCGGGCTGATGTTGCCCGCGACTGCGACCTTCTTGCCCGAGCGCTGGCACAGCAGGCCCGTGAGACTCGTCGTCGTGGTCTTGCCGTTGGTGCCCGTGATTGCGAGCACCTTCGGCTGGTAGCCGCTCGTGCCGAGCGCTCGCAGCGCCTGCGCGAAGAATTCCAGCTCGCCCCACACCGCGACGCCGCGCTCGTTCGCGGCCGCGACCAGCGCCGCGAGCGCCGGTTCGAGCGGCGACAGCCCGGGGCTCAGCCCGACGAGCTCTACGCCGCCGTCGAGCAGCGCAGGCGTAAATGCCCCGCCGACGAATTCCGCATCGATGCCTTCGGCCTGCAGCGCGGCAAGGTTCGGCGGCGCCTCGCGGGTATCGGCAATACGCAGCCGGCACCCGTGCCTCGCGCACCATCGCGCGATCGCGAGACCCGATTCCCCGAGCCCCAGTACGAGCACCATCGGCCGTTGCCGATCTCCAAACATCTCGCCAGACATCCTTGTTACCTTTCCTTTACCGCAGCTTGAGGGTGGTCAGACCGAACAGGCACAGCATCAGCGTGATGATCCAGAAACGCACGACCACCTGCGTTTCCTTCCAGCCGGACAATTCGAAATGGTGATGCAGCGGCGCCATCTTCAGCAGGCGCCGCCCTTCGCCGTAGCGCTTCTTCGTGTATTTGAACCACGAAACCTGCAGCATCACCGACAGCGTTTCCGCGACGAAGATGCCGCCCATGATGAACAGCACGATTTCCTGGCGCACGATCACCGCGACCGTGCCGAGCGCGCCGCCGAGCGCCAGCGCGCCGACGTCACCCATGAACACCTGCGCGGGGTGCGTGTTGTACCAGAGGAACGCGAGCCCTGCCCCACCCATCGCGGAACAGAAGATCAGCAGTTCGCCCGCGCCCGGAATGTGCGGGAACAGCAGGTATTTTGAATAGACCGCGCTGCCCATCACGTACGCGAACACACCCAGCGATGCACCGACCAGCACGACCGGCATGATGACGAGGCCGTCCAGGCCGTCGGTCAGGTTCACCGCGTTGCTCGCGCCGACGATCACGAAGTACGTCAGCACGATGAAGCCCCACACGCCGAGCGGGTAGCTGATCGACTTCAGGAACGGCAGCATCAGGTCGGCGCGTGCCGGCAGCCCCATCGACAAACCGCTCCTCACCCACGCCATGAACAGGTCGAACACGCGCACGTTGTTCGCCTCGGACACGCTGAAGGCGAGGTAAACGGCCGCGAACAGCCCGATCACCGATTGCCAGAAATACTTCTCGCGCGACGACATCCCGCGAGGGTCCTTGTGGACGACCTTTCGGTAATCGTCGACCCAGCCGATCACGCCGAAACCGAACGTGACGAGCATCACGATCCAGATGAAACGGTTCGTCAGGTCGCCCCACAGCAAGGTTGCGACCGCGATGCCGATCAGGATCAGCACGCCGCCCATCGTCGGCGTACCGGACTTGACCAGGTGGGTCTGCGGGCCGTCCTTGCGCACGGCCTGACCGACCTTCATTTGCGTCAGCTTGCGGATCACCCACGGTCCGCACACGAGCCCGATCCCGAGCGCGGTGATGGTGGCCATCACCGCACGGAACGTGAGGTACGTGAACAAGCGCAAAAAGCTTGCGTCTCCTTGCAGCCATTGCGCCAGCGCCAGCAGCATGCTTCCTTCCTTCTACTCAGTGTGCAGCGGGCGCCGTGCCCGCCGCGGGTTGGTTCGTCAGCGCGTCGACCACGCGCTCCATCTTCATGTACCGCGAGCCCTTCACGAGCAGCGTCGCCTGCGCGCCGTAGCCCGCTGCGAGCAATGCCTCGACCAGCGCGCCGACGTCGCCGAAATGGCGGGCCGTATCGCCGTATGCCGTGCAGGCATCGCGCGACGCGTCGCCGAGCGCGAACAGCGCGTCGATCCCGCGCTCGCGCGCGTAGGCACCGACCTCGCGATGGAAAGCCGGCCCTTCGTCGCCGACCTCGCCCATGTCGCCGATCACCAGCACGCGCGGCGCCGCTTGTGCGGCGAGCACGTCGATCGCGGCACGCATCGAATCGGGATTCGCGTTGTACGTATCGTCGACGACCGTTGCCCCCGCGAGGCTGCCTGCGATCGCCTGCTTCACCTGCAGCCGGCCTTTGACCGGTTCGAACGATTCGAGGCCCTGCTTGATCGCAGACAGTGCAACGCCGGCGCCCAGCGCCGCTGCCGTGGCGGCGAGCGCGTTGCGCGCGTTGTGCTCGCCGAGCGCGCGCAGCCGCACCGTGACAGCGCCCGCGGGCGTGTCGATCGCGAGTTCGCCGCCGTTAAGGCGGCCCGTGACTTGCGCGTCGCTCTGCCGTTCGGCATCGTGCAGCGCGAAATCGAGGATCCGGTTGCCGGTCGCCGCGACACGCCAGATGCCCGCGTATGCATCGTCGGCCGGGAACACCGCGACGCCGTCCGGTGGCAGCGCGTGAATCACGGCCGCGTGTTCGAGCGCGACGGCTTCGACCGTCGCCATGAACTCCTGGTGCTCGCGCTGCGCGTTGTTGACGAGCGCGACCGTCGGCGCCGTGAGGCGCGCGAGGACTTCGGTCTCGCCCGGGTGGTTCATCCCGATCTCGATCACCGCGAGACGATGCGCGGCCGACAGGCGCAGCAGCGTCAGCGGCAGGCCGACATCGTTGTTCAGGTTGCCGGCCGTCGCGAGCCGCGCGTCGGCGCCGACCGCCGCCGCGAAGATAGACGCGATCATTTCCTTGACGGTCGTCTTGCCGTTGCTGCCCGTCACCGCGACGAGCGGCAGCGCGAATCGTTTGCGCCAGCCATGCGCGAGTGCGCCGAGTGCGGCACGCGTTTCACCACCTTCGATCGCCGGCATCGTGACGCCCGCCGGCACGTGCGCGACCAGCGCCGCGGCAGCACCGCGCGCGGCGACATCGCCGAGGAAGTCGTGCGCATCGAAGCGCTCGCCTTTCAATGCGACGAACAGGTCGCCGGGGCCAGCCGTGCGGCTGTCCGTCGACACGCGGTCGAACGTGACGCCCGCGTCGCCGCGGACGGTCGCGCCGGGGATCAGGCGGGCGGCTTCGCCGAGACTGAGCATCGTCATTCGGCGCCTCCCTTGCCGTGCGTCGCGCGCGCTGCCAGCGCGAGCCGCGCGTGATCCTGGTCGGAGAACGTACGCTTCTTGCCCATGATTTCCTGCGTGGCCTCGTGGCCCTTGCCGGCCAGCACGACGACATCCTCGCGTGCCGCGCCGCGCACGGCCTGCAGGATCGCGCTCGCGCGATCCTCGATACGGCGTGCGTGATCGGGCGCGGTCATGCCCGCGACGATCTGGTCGATGATGCGCTGCGGATCCTCGCTGCGCGGGTTGTCGCTCGTGACGACGGTTTCGTCGGCGAGCCGCTCCGCGATCGCGCCCATCAGCGGGCGCTTCGTCGCATCGCGATCGCCTCCGCAGCCGAACATGCAGACGAGCCGCCCGCCGCGCGCCGTAGCGATCGGGCGCAGCGCGTCGAGCGTCTTTTCGAGCGCGTCGGGCGTGTGTGCATAGTCGATCACGACCAGCGGTTCGTCGTTCTGCAGCCGGCCACCGAGCCGCTGCATCCGGCCGTTGACGGACTCGAGCCGTGCGATCTCGGCGAGCGCCGCGTCGAACGGCACGTCGGCCGCGAGCAGCGAACCGAGCACCGCGAGCAGGTTGCTGACGTTGAAGGTACCGAGCGTGCCGACCTCGACGTCCGCGTCGCCCCACGACGAACGCAAGCGGAACGCCGTGCCGGTCGTGGTGGCGCGCACGTCGAGCGCGACCAGTTCGCGATCGGCGTCCGGCGCCGGTGCGTCGCCGATCCCGTACGCGATCGTACGCACGCGGCCGGCCAGTTTCTCGAGCAGGCGCTGTCCGGCTGCGTCGTCGCGGTTGACGACCGCCGCGCGCAGGCCGCGCCACGCGAACAGCTTCGCCTTCGCGGCCTCGTATGCATCGAACGTGCCGTGATAGTCGAGGTGATCCTGCGTGAGGTTCGTAAACACCGCGATGTCGAAGGCCGTACCGTTCACGCGCCCCTGGTGCAGCGCGTGCGACGACACCTCCATCGCCACGGCCTTCGCGCCCGCGTCGCGCAATTGCGCGAGGCTGCGCTGCAGTTGCGGTGCGTCGGGGGTCGTGAAACCCGTCGGCACGAGCTGGCCGGGCATCCCGCTGCCAAGCGTGCCGATCACCGCGCACGGCTGGTGCAGCGCCGTCAGCGCGGTGGCGATCCACTGCGTGCACGAGGTCTTTCCGTTCGTGCCGGTCACCCCCACCGCGAGCAGGCTGTCGCTCGGATCGCCGTACCAGCCGCTGGCGATCTCGCCGGCGAGCTGGTCGAGCGCCGGCACGGCCAGTGAGACGGGCACCGCCGGCGCAGCGTCCAGCCCTTCCGGCTGATACAGCACGGCGGCCGCACCGCGCGCGACGGCTTCGGCAATGAATATGCGGTTGTCGGCCCCGTCGACCGCATACGCAAGAAACACGTCGCCCGCCTTGAGGCTGCGCGTGTCGGCATGCAGTTGCGCTGCGGGGGCCACATGCTGACGCAGCCACGCAAGCGCGGCTGCGATCTGCTGATGCGCCGGATGGGAACTGCGAGCGGCGCTCATCGAACAACTCCTGGTGAATTACGCGTCGTGCTGGACACGATCATATGCTTCGCACCGCCACCCGCGGCCAGCTTTTGCGGCCCCGTCGCGGAAGGTGCTGCCGGCGAATCGTCAGACACGACGAGCTGCTTGATCGGCATGTTCGGCGGCACGTTCAGCGCACGCATCGTGTCGCCGGCGATCGCCGAGAATACGGGGCCGGACACCTGGCCGCCGAAGTGGCTGCCGGCGGTCGGCTCGTCGACCGACACGGCGACGACGATACGCGGATTCGGCATCGGCGCCATCCCGACGAACGACGCGCGGTACTTGCGCGTGTAGCCGTGACCTTCATGCTTGTACGCGGTACCGCTCTTGCCGCCGACGCGATAACCCGGCACGGCCGCATCGGGCGACGTGCCGCCCGGCGCCACCACCGTCTCGAGCATCGCGCGCACTTCGCGCGCGGTGGTCGGGTTGAACACCTGCGTGCCCACGACCGGCTGGTTGGGGTCGGTCTTGAAAATGGTCACGGGCATCAGCTCGCCGTCATGCGCGATCGCCGTGTAGGCGCGCGCGAGCTGGAACAGCGACACCGACAGGCCGTAGCCGTACGACATCGTCGCCTGCTCGATGCGGCGCCAGCTCTTCCACGGACGCAGGCGGCCGGCCACCGCGCCCGGGAATCCGACCTTCGGCGCCTGACCGAGGCCGATGCTCGTATACATATTCCACATTTCCTCGGGCCGCATCGTCATCGCGATCTTCGTCGCGCCGATGTTGCTCGACTTCTGGATCACGCCGCCGACCGTCAGCGTGCCGAAACCCGCATCGTCGGTGATCGGTGCGCCATCGAGCACGAAATGCCCGTTGCCCGTCTCGACGAGCGTGTTCGGCGTCACGCGGTGCAGGTCGAGCGCAAGCGACACCGTAAACGGCTTCATGATCGAGCCCGGCTCGAACACGTCGGTCATGATCCGGTTGCGCAACTGCTCGCCCGTCATGCGCGAGCGGTCGTTCGGGTTGTACGTCGGGTAGTTGACGAGTGCGAGCACCTCGCCGGTGCGCACGTCGACGACCATCGCCGCGCCGGCCTTCGCCTTGAACTTCTCCACGGCGGCCTTCAGGTTCGCGTACGCGATGTACTGGATCTTGCTGTCGATCGACAGGTCGACGTCGGTGCCGTTGTGCGGCGGGATCTGCTCGGCGACGTCCTCGACGATGTGCCCCATCCGGTCCTTGATCACGCGACGCACGCCCGACGTGCCGGACAGCAGCTTCTGGTCACCCAGTTCGACACCCTCCTGCCCTTCGTCCTCGACGTTCGTGAAGCCGATCAGGTGAGCGGTAATCTCGCCTTCCGGATAGAAGCGCTTGTATTCGTTGCGCTGGTAGATGCCGGGAATGTCGAGCGCGGCGACCTTGTCCGCGACGTCGATCGGCACCTGGCGCTTCACGTAGACGAAACCCTTGTCTTCCGACAGCTTCACGCGCAGTTCCTTCGACGTCATGCCGAGGAGCTTGCCGAGCTGGTTGACCTTGTCGGCATCGAGATCGTCCGGCACCGCGTCGGGAATCGCCCAGATCGCGCGCACGGGCAGGCTCGTCGCGAGCACGAGCCCGTTACGGTCGAGAATCTTGCCGCGCGTGGCCGGCAGATCGAGCGTGCGCTGGTAACGGCTTTCGCCCTGCTTCCGATAGAACGCGTTGCCGGGCCCCTGGATCCAGAAAGCGCGCGCGGCCAGCGCGACGAACGCCATGAACAGCAGGAACACGACGAGCTTCGAGCGCCACATCGGCAGATGCACGCCCAGCACGGGGCTCGACGAGAACTTCACGTTCTGGCGCTGCTGGGACGGCTTCATCGCGCGCCTCCCTTGCCCTTTCCTGCCGTGTCCGCCGAAGCCGGGATCGGCGCATCGATCGCCTTCGCGGCGCCCGGCGGCAGCGTCAGGTATTGCGTGCGGCCGGTCGTGATCGGCTGCATCTTCAGCGAATCGTTCGCGAGCTGCTCGATGCGCGACGTCTTCGACAGCGCACTCTGCTGATATTGAAGCTGCGCGTAGTCCTGCTGGAGCTGACGCTCCTGCGACTGCGCACGCTGCAACTGGATGAAGATCTGGCGCTGCTGGTTCGTCGAATTGACGACCGACAGCGCGCAACCCATCACGATGATCAGCAGGAAGATGTTGAAGCGGCTCATGGCGTGACGCGCTCCGCAATGCGCATCACGGCCGAGCGGGCGCGCGGATTCGCAGCGACTTCCGCTTCACTTGGGAACTGGCGGCTGATGATCTTGAGCGGCGGGCTCGGGAGGTCGACGGCGCGGATCGGCAGGCGACGATCGACCGCAGGCGCACTCGCGTGCGCCTGCATGAATCGCTTGACGATCCGGTCCTCGAGTGAATGAAAGCTGATGACCACCAGCCGCCCCCCTTGCTCCAGCAACGACAGTGCCGCGTCTAGTACGACTTGCAGGTCCGCAAGCTCTTGATTGACGTGAATCCGTATAGCCTGAAAGGTGCGGGTTGCCGGATCCTTGCCCTTCTCACGGGTTTTGACGACGTGACCCACGATTTGGGCAAGCTCGCCCGTGGTGTCGAGAGGCCCAAGACGGTCGGACTCTGCCCGGCGAGCAACAAGCGCCTTTGCAATCTGAAAAGCAAACCGTTCTTCCCCATAATCCCGTATCACCTCCGTCAATTCCTGCACCGAAGCCCGTGCGAGCCATTCCGCCGCCGACTCGCCGCGCGTCGGATCCATCCGCATGTCCAGCGGACCATCGGCGCGGAAGCTGAAGCCGCGCGCCGGATCGTCCACCTGCGGCGAGGACACGCCCAGGTCGAGCAACACACCCGACACCTTCTCGACGCCGCGCGCCGCAAGCGCGTCGCGCATCGATGCAAAGCTGTCATGCACGATCGAGAAGCGCGCATCCTCGATGCCCTGCGCCGTCTCGATCGCCCTTGGATCCTTGTCGAACGCGATCAGCCGCCCGCCCGGCGCCAGCCGCGCGAGCACCGCGCGGCTATGGCCGCCGCGGCCGAACGTGCCGTCGACATAAATGCCGTCCGGTCGCGTCACGAGCGATTCGACCGCTTCGTCCAACAACACGGTCCGATGCTGCAATTCGTTTCCCATCGCGGGCGTCTCCGTCACCGCAATCAGAACGTGAAATTCTTCAGCGCATCGGGCATGCCCTGCGCCATCGCTGCCTGCTCCTTCGCGTTGTAGGTCTGCGAATCCCACAGCTCGAAGTGACTACCCATTCCCAACAACATGACTTCCTTTTCCAGTCCGGCTGCCATGCGCAGCTCGGGCGATACGAGAATCCGGCCCGCGCTGTCGAGATCGACATCCATCGCATTGCCGAGAAAAATGCGCCGCCACCAGTGCGCGTCCATCGGCAGCGCGGCGATCTTGGCGCGGAATACTTCCCATTCGGGGCGCGGAAACAGCAACAGGCAGCCGTCCGGGTGCTTGGTCACAGTCACCCGTCCTTCTGCCTGTCCTTGCAGCGCTTCGCGATAGCGAGCCGGCACCGACATCCGCCCTTTCGCATCGAGCGTCAGCGCCGACGCCCCTTGGAACACTTTCCGCTCTCCCGTTCAGGGCACCGAAGCACCCGCTCAATGCTCAGAATTTAGCCGGAATAGCCCGCCAAATCACACAAAAATACACTTTCTCACACTGTCTCCCACTTTAGAGGAAGGGTGTGGCACGGTCAAGGGAGCGGCCCGCTTTTTTGACGAATTTTGTTAGTTAGAACAAGGACTTACGCGCACATGCTCATGCGGCCCCTCATTCTAAAAACCGTTATAAATGAATGAGCTAGTGCAACTTGTGAAGGTGATACGTGAGAAAGACGGGCCAGACGGGTGTGCGGACGGGGCTTTCGGGGGCGGGAAAACGAGGAATAAACGGGCGGTATCGGCGGCGGGAAATCCGGGGCGACGTCACGCATCGCCCGGAAGGAATCTCACAGATAGTATGCAGTGCTCGTCATGACTTTCGATGCGGCGCGCATCAGCATTCGCGCGGGCAGCGGCAGCTCGATCCCGCCTGCGTCGGCCGCAGCCTTGCCGTGCTTCACCTCGTCGATACGCATCTGGTCGACGATCGCACGCGACGCGGTATCGGCCGCGGGCAACTCGGACATGTGACCTTCGAGATGGCTCTCGACCTGCCGTTCGGTCTCGGCCATGAAGCCGAGGCTGACCTTGTCACCGAGCGCGCCGGCCGCCACGCCGATCGCGAGCGAACCCGCATACCAGAGCGGGTTCAGCAGGCTCGGGCGCGAGTCGAGCTCTTTCAGGCGATGCGCGGTCCACGCAAGGTGGTCCTCCTCCTCCCGCGCGGCCTCTTCGAACATCGCCTTCGCCGACGCGGTGCGCGCCGTGAGTTTCTGCGCCTGATACAGCGCCTGCGCGCAGACCTCGCCGACGTGGTTCACGCGCATCAGCCCGGCGGCATGCGTACGCTCCGCAGGCGTCAGCTCGACGGCCGGCGCCTCTGCCGGCGCGGGCACCGGCCGGCTCATCCGGCTAATGCCGGCCAGCGATCGCAGGCCGCGATCGAATTCGCTGATCAGTTCATCAAACACCATCCTGTTCTCCTGGCTGCAGGTGCTGCCGCGAGCGGCAAGGGCACGAGTCCGCTGCGTAACCGACTTGATTATTCAGCGGAAATTGCGGTTAACCCGTGATTTTAACCATTGTTGCATAAAGGAAACATGGCGACCTTGAGCTGCGGCATTTCGCTTTGTGGCAAAAAACGGTTTTGCTACATTACGTGCGACTTCTTGCGAAGTTGATGGGGCTCGTCAACAGAACATAACTATCCGCCCCGCCAGAAAAATTCAGTGAATTTTGGAGATCCGTTAATGAAAAAGTCGCTTCTCGCGCTCGTCGCGCTGGGCGCGTTCGCTGGCGCTGCCCAAGCGCAAAGCAGCGTGACGCTTTACGGCATCATCGATGAAGGCCTGCTCTTCAACAACAACGCAGGCGGCAAACACCTGTACAGCATGGCCAGCGGCGTGATGCAAGGCAGCCGCTTCGGCCTGCGCGGCACCGAAGACCTCGGTGGCGGTCTGAAGGCGATCTTCACCCTCGAAAACGGTTTCGACGTGAACAGCGGCAAGCTCGGTCAGGGCGGCCTGATGTTCGGTCGTCAGGCTTACGTCGGCCTGTCGAGCCAGTACGGTACGGTCACGCTGGGTCGTCAATACGACTCCGTCGTCGACTTCGTCGGCCCGCTCGAGGCAGGCGACCAGTGGGGTGGCTACATCGCCGCTCACCCGGGTGACCTCGACAACTTCAACAACGCGTATCGCGTGAACAACGCAGTCAAGTTCACGAGCCAGAACTACGGCGGCTTCTCGTTCGGCGGCTTGTACAGCTTCGGCGGTCAGGCAGGCCAGTTCTCGAAGAACCAGGTCTGGTCGCTCGGCGCAGGCTACAACAACGGCCCGCTGGTCTTGGGCGTCGGTTACTTGAACGCACGTACGCCGAACCAGTTCGGCGGCATGTTCAACAACGGCTCTGCGTCTTCGTCGGTCTCGTCGCCGATCTACGGCGCGTACGCGAACAACGCGAACACGTACCAGGTCATCGGTGCCGGCGGCGCCTACACGTTCGGCGCAGCGACGATCGGCGCGACGTACTCGAACACGAAGTTCAAGGGCTTCTCCGCAGGCCCGTTCGTGAACCAGACCGCGACGTTCAACAACGGCGAAATCAACTTCAAGTATCAGCTGACCCCGGCGCTGATTCTCGGCGCAGCGTACGACTACACGCAAGGCAGCAAGATCGACGGCAACTCGGCAGCCAAGTACCACCAAGGCTCGCTGGGCGTCGACTACTTCCTGTCGAAGCGTACGGACGTGTACGCAATCGGCGTGTACCAGCACGCATCGGGCAACGTGCTCGACTCGAACGGCGACGTCCTGAAGGCGACGGCAGCGATCAACGGTCTCGCAGGCTCGAGCTCGGCCAAC
This sequence comes from Burkholderia sp. SRS-25, assembly GCF_004343765.1. Taxonomy (NCBI): domain Bacteria; kingdom Pseudomonadati; phylum Pseudomonadota; class Betaproteobacteria; order Burkholderiales; family Burkholderiaceae; genus Burkholderia; species Burkholderia sp. SRS-25. The sequence continues at coordinate 4,739 of NZ_PTXM01000026.1, read as the reverse complement.
CAGGTCGCAGCACGCGTCGGCATCCGTCACAAGTTCTAATCAGCTTGCCTGACAAGCCGCAGCATATTGAAGGCGCCTTCGGGCGCCTTTTTCTTTTCCGGCCAATGCAGCCGCAAAGCCGGAGCGTGGCGAATCGTCCCGGCTGCGACAGACTGGTCTCGGGGGTGCCGTGCCGCCCCTGCTGCGTCGAAACGCGCTGCCGCCACCGCCAGCCCACTCCGGTAGACGCGTCGTTCGAAAAACAGCCTCGCCGGGCCACGCGGCAAACAAAAAAGCCCGGCACACGCCGGGCTTTCCAATACGATCGACCGCGCCGTTACGCGCGTCCGTCGCGCAGTTCGCGCCGCAGGATCTTGCCGACGTTCGTTTTCGGCAGCTCCGTGCGGAACTCGACCAGCTTCGGCCGCTTGTAGCCGGTGAGTCGCTCCTTGCAGTAGGCAAGGATGTCCTTGTCGGTGAGCGCCGGGTCCTTCTTCACGACGAACAGCTTCACGGCTTCGCCGGAATGCTCGTCGGGCACACCGACCGCCGCCACCTCGAACACGCCCGGATGCGACGCCACCACGTCCTCGACTTCGTTCGGGTACACGTTGAAGCCCGACACGAGAATCATGTCCTTCTTCCGGTCGACGATCTTCACGTAACCCCGCGCATCCATCACGCCGACGTCACCCGTCTTGAAGAAGCCGTCCGCGAACATGACCTTCTCGGTTTCGTCCGGCCGGTTCCAGTAGCCGGCCATCACCTGCGGCCCGCGGATGCAGATCTCGCCGGGTTCGCCGAGCGCAACGTCGTTGCCCGCGTCGTCGCGAATCGCCACTTCGGTCGACGGCAGCGGCAAGCCGATCGTCCCGCTGTACTCGGTCGCGGTCACGGGGTTGCAGGTCGCTACCGGCGACGTTTCGGACAACCCGTAACCTTCGATGATTGCGGTATGGGTCTTTTCATACCAGCGTTTCGCGACGCCCTCCTGGATCGCCATGCCGCCGCCGTTGGCGATCACGAGCTTCGACAGGTCGAGCTGATTGAATTCCGGGTGGTTCAGCAGTGCGTTGTACAGCGTGTTGACCGCCGGGATCGTCGAGATCTGGTAGCCCTTCAGTTCCTTGATCATGCCGGCGATGTCGCGCGGATTCGGGATCAGGATGCCCATGCCACCGGTACGCATCGTCAGGAATCCGCAGACGGTCAGCGCGAACACGTGATATAGCGGCAGCGCGACAACAGTCACGAACTGTTTCACTTCCGGGAACTTCTCGTGGGCCGGATGATGCCAGGCGCCCGCCTGCAACACGTTAGACACAATGTTCCGGTGCAGTAGCGTCGCCCCCTTCGCCACGCCGGTCGTACCGCCCGTGTATTGCAGGAACGCGACGTCATCTGGGCCGATTTTCTGCGCCTTGAATGCGTGGCGCGCACCTTCGGACAGTGCGGCCTTGAAGCGCGTGAACGACGGCAGCTGCCAGGCAGGCACCATCTTTTTCACGTTGCGCACGACGTAGTTGACGAGCCATCCCTTGATGCCCAGCAGATCGCCCATCGATGCGACGACGACGTGCTTGACGCCCGTATTCGCGATGACGGCCTGCAGCGTCGACGCGAAATTCTCGAGAATGACGATCGCCTCCGCACCGCTGTCCTTCAGCTGATGCTCGAGCTCGCGCGGCGTATAGAGCGGATTGACGTTGACGACGGTGTAGCCCGCGCGCAGTACCGCGGCGATCGCCACGGGGTACTGCAGCACGTTCGGCATCATGATCGCGACACGCGCCCCGCGCGCAAGCCCACGCGATTGCAGCCACGCGCCGAACTGGCGCGACAGCTTGTCGAGTTCGCCGTACGTGATGCCCTTGCCCATGCAGACGAATGCCGTGCGGTCACGATACTGCCGGAAGCTTTCGTCGAGCAGGTCGGGGACTGAGGGATAAGGAGACGCGTCGATTTCGGCTGGAACGCCGGGTGGGTACGATTTCAGCCAAATTTTATCCATACTGCGCGTCTCCTCACATATTTTCGAATGGTCGTGCTAAAACGCATCGTAACGGCTCGCTCGTTCCGAGACAACAGGGTTAGATGTCCACTTCGAACTTCCGTGGAAATTCGTCTGATCATACGGTGATATCCGATCAAATGCGCTCAACTTCCACGAGACAATCGTAGAACGTCGCCGAATTGCCAAGGTCGGTGAGCGCCTGGCTCGTCACTTCGTTCGCGTTTCTGCCGTCCGGCGATAGCTTCTTCCACCAGATCGACAGCCCGACGACGAGCCCCGCGCGTGCGCGATCGGTAACTCTCGCGACCGCCTGCATCGATCCGCGGTCGTTGAAGATGCGAACGACGTCACCTTCGGCGATACCGCGCACATCGGCGTCAGACGGGTGGATGTCGAGATGCGGCTCGCCTTCGGTATGACGCAGGCTGTCGACGTTCACGAACGTACTGTTCAGGAAGTGGCGAGCCGGCGGCGAGATCATCGCGAGCGGATAGCGTGCGGCGAGCTCGGGTGCGGCCTCGGCCGACTCGAACGGCGGCAGGTAGTCGGGTACGGGATCCGCGCCCATCTGCTCGAGTCTCGGGCTGTAAAACTCACACTTGCCGGACGGCGTACGGAAACCACCGTTCGCGAACGGCGCCTCCGGCAGCTTGAGCTTCAGCCAGCCGGCGCGCTTCAGCGTCTCCCAATCGCTGGCGAGCACCGGATCGTCCCAGCGGAGCGCCGCGCGCGCGACCTCTTCGTCGCTGTGATACAGCGCCGGTTCGTCGAGCTCCATGCTGCGCGCGATGCCGCGGAAGATTTCCGTATTCGGCCGCGCCTCTCCCACCGGAGGAATCGACGGCAAGTTCGCCATTACGTAGGTGTGACCGTACGATTTGTGGATGTCCAGATGCTCGAGCTGCGTGGTGGCCGGCAACACAATGTCGGCGAAATCAACGGTATCTGTCTTGAAATGTTCAAGAACGACCGTGAACAGATCGTCACGAGCGAACCCTGCCGCGACCTTCGATGAATCGGGCGCGACAGCCACCGGGTTCGAGTTGTACACGATCACCGCCTCGACCTTCGGCCCGAAGGCTGCATCGCCCGGGTGCAGCAGCGCGTCGCCGATCGCATTCATGTTGATGATGCGCGGTAGCTTGTGCGGCCAGCCCGGCATCAAATCAGGGCGAAGCAGCGCAGCCTGGTTGACGGGCGCGGACTCCGAGGACGAGAGCAAAAACCCGCCGGCCCGATCTCGCCAGGCGCCCGTCAGCGCCGGCAGGCTTGCGATCGCGCGTACGGCATTGCCACCGCCGCGAACACGCTGCATGCCGTAGTTGAGGCGGATCGACGCCTTGCGGGTGGCACCGTAACGACGCGCAAGGTCGATCAGCTCGAACGCGTCGATGCCGCAGATCTGCGCAACGCGTTCCGGCGGATAGGACATCGCCCGCTCCTTTAGCGCGTCAAAGCCGAGCGTATGGCTGGCGATGTAATCGTGATCGAGCAGGTCTTCGGTAATCAGCACGTGCATCATGCCGAGTGCGAACGCGCCGTCGGTACCGGGTCTCAACGCGATGTGCTGATGACATTTCTCCGCTGTCAGCGAACGGTACGGATCGATGGCGACAAGACGTGCGCCTCGGCGCTTCGCTTCCTGCGCACGCGTCCAGAAGTGCAGGCTCGATGCGATCGGGTTTGCTCCCCAAATCAGGATCAGCTCGCTTTCCTCGAAATGCTCGAGGTGCATGCCGAGGCTGCCGCCATAGGTGTAACGTAACCCCGCTGCACCGGCCGCCGCGCAGATCGTGCGCTCGAGTCGCGAGGCGCCGAGCTTGTGGAAGAATCGCTGGGCGATGCCCTCCCCCTGCACGAGCCCCATCGTCCCCGCATAGCTGTACGGCACGATCGCTTCCGGTTCGCGCGCCGCAATTTCACCGAGACGACGGCCGATCTCGTCGAACGCCTCGTCCCAGCTGATCGGTACGAAATGCCCATCCCCTTTCGCACCGATGCGCTTGAGCGGGACGGTGAGGCGGTCAGGGTGATGAACGCGATCAGCGTATCGGCTGACTTTCGTGCACAACACGCCTTGTGTCGGCGGATGGTCGGGATCGCCCGTGACCTTGATCGCCTTGCCATTTTCGACGGTCACACGCATTGCGCACGTGTCTGGACAATCATGCGGGCAAACGGCCCGAGCTACCTGAATGGCGGCGTTCATCGTTTTGTGTGCAGAGGTGGGGATTCGCAAATTTTACGTGGACACGCCGAATAAAGCGTTCATTTCGTACGGTTCCGAGATATTTGGCCGAAAAGCGATGTCAGGCAGCAGCGAAGTTCGGTGGTTCGGTACGCTTGCTGCGGGAGGGCTTGCATTGCCAACCCGACAATCTTGTCGGCGTTGGGAAGCAGTTCGCGCACGACAGCGCAAACCGATACGCCGGGAGAGGAATTGGAGCTTTGAACGGAGATAGGAGCAATAGGCCAAGCGATCGCGGATGATACTAGGCCAATTGGCGTGCAGAGAGCTGCGAGTGGTTGTACTTGGGAGAGGTGATATGGAAACCCCAGCCAGGCCGTCATCCCGCACCTCCGCGTATTTCCGTCGCGCCAATGCAAAAACCCCCGCCTTTCGGGCGGGGGTTCTTGGCTTAGGGAGCCTGACGATTACCTACTTTCACACGGGAATCCGCACTATCATCGGCGTAGAGTCGTTTCACGGTCCTGTTCGGGATGGGAAGGGGTGGGACCGACTCGC
>NZ_PTXM01000025.1:0-132201 GCF_004343765.1 Burkholderia sp. SRS-25 | reverse complement strand
CGCGGATACCGCGCCGGCGCCCGTTCGCGGCGGGGCGCCGGGCCGCTCGCCGCGCCGCCGGCCGCGCCCGCCCGCCGGTAGAATGCAGGCTTCTTCCCGACCGCCGCCCGCCGCGCCCGCCTGCATGGAACTGAAATGGCTCGAAGACTTCGTTTCGCTCGCTGAAACGCGCAGCTTTAGCCGGTCCGCCGAGCTGCGGCACGTGTCGCAGCCGGCGTTCTCGCGGCGCATCCAGGCGCTCGAGGCGTGGCTCGCGACCGAACTGATCGATCGTTCGGTCTATCCGACGCGGCTCACGCAGGCCGGGCAGATCTTCTACGAACAGGCGCTGACGATGCTGTCGCAGGCGCACGAGGCGCGCACGCTGCTGCGCGGCCACGTCGGCGCGCCGGTGCCGACGATCGAGTTCGCGGTGCCGCACACGCTGTCGCTCACGTATTTCCCGCGCTGGCTGCAGCGGATCGAGGCGAAGATGGGCCAGGTCCACACGCGGCTGCGCGCGCTGAACGTGCACGACGCGGTGCTGTCGCTCGTCGAGGGCGGCTGCGATCTCGTGATGGGCTACCACCACCCGAGCCATCCGGTCGCGCTCGACCCGGCGCGCTACGACATGCTGATCCTCGGCAGCGAGCCGATCAGCCCGTTCTCGGCGCCGGGCCGCGCGGGGCGGCCGCGCTACACGCTGCCGGGCACGGCCGACGCGCGCGTGCCGTACCTGTCATATACGCCGAACGCGTATCTCGGCCGGATGACGGAGGTCATCGTCGCGAATGCGACGACACCGCTGTTCCTCGATCGCGTCTACGAAACCGACATGGCCGAAGGGCTGAAGGCGATGGCGCTCGCGGGCCACGGCATCGCGTTCCTGCCGCACAGTGCGGTCGAGGATGCGGTCGCGGGCGGGCGCCTGATCCGGCTCGACAGGTCGGTGCGTGGCGGCGCGCACCCGTTCACGCTGACGATGGAGATTCGGCTGTACTGCGACAAGCTCGCACTGCAGGGCGACGATCCGCGGCAGAAACTCGTGCGTGCGCTGTGGGACGTCGTGCGCGACGAACTGCGCGAAACCGCGGGTTAACCGTGGGCGGTTAACCGCGACCGCGCTGGTCGGCCGGCTGTCGCCGGGCTTGCGGCGCCTGTCCGGCGGCCCTCGCGCATCCAGGAAGCACGATTTTTTTACGCACGCGATGCACGATCGATCGCGTGCGTTCTTGCGCAAATCGACCGCGGATTTGCGAAAAATCGCGATCATGCAAGAAACGCATAATCGAATAAGCAAACGGCATTGGATAAAAAAAACGGGTTTTTCGACAATGTGCGCACCTGTTGACCGTTGGAGCATCCATGTCTTCGCAATTGCAGTCCATCCCGTCCTACCTGCACGCCGACGATCTCGGCCCGTGGGGCAACTACCTTCAGCAAGTCGATCGCGTCGCGCCGTACCTCGGCTCGCTGTCGCGCTGGCTCGAAACGCTGAAGCGCCCGAAGCGCATCCTGATCGTCGACTGCCCCATCGAGCTCGACAACGGCACCGTCGCGCACTTCGAAGGCTATCGCGTGCAGCACAACGTGTCGCGCGGCCCGGGCAAGGGCGGTGTGCGTTACCACCAGGACGTGACGCTGTCGGAAGTGATGGCACTGTCCGCATGGATGTCGGTCAAGAACGCGGCCGTGAACGTGCCGTACGGCGGCGCGAAGGGCGGTATCCGCGTCGACCCGCGCAAGCTGTCGCGTGGTGAGCTCGAGCGCGTGACGCGCCGCTACACCAGCGAAATCGGCATCATCATCGGCCCGAACACCGACATTCCGGCGCCGGACGTCAACACCAACGAACAGGTGATGGCGTGGATGATGGACACGTACTCGATGAACCAGGGCCAGACGTCGACCGGCGTCGTGACCGGCAAGCCGATCGCGCTCGGCGGTTCGCTCGGCCGCAAGGAAGCAACGGGCCGCGGCGTGTTCGTCGTCGGCAGCGAAGCGGCGAAGAAGAAGGGCCTCGAGATCGAAGGCGCACGCATCGCGGTGCAGGGCTTCGGCAACGTCGGCGGCATCGCGGCGAAGCTGTTCCAGGAAGCGGGTGCGAAGGTGATCGCGGTGCAGGATCACACGGGCACGATCTACCAGCCGGCCGGTCTCGATTCGAGCAAGCTGCTCGACCACGTCGCACGCACGGGCGGCGTCGCGGGCTTCGAAGGCGCGGAGCCGATGCCGAATGACGAGTTCTGGACCGTCGAAACCGACATCCTGATCCCGGCGGCACTGGAAAACCAGATCACCGAGAAGAACGCAGGGAAGATCCGCACGAAGATCATCGTCGAAGGCGCGAACGGCCCGACGACGACGGCGGCGGACGACATCCTGAGCGCGAACGGCGTGCTGGTGATCCCGGACGTGATCGCGAACGCGGGTGGCGTGACCGTGTCGTATTTCGAATGGGTGCAGGATTTCTCGAGCTTCTTCTGGACGGAAGACGAGATCAACCACCGTCTCGAACGCGTGATGCGCGAAGCGTTCTCCGGCGTGTGGGCGGTCGCGGAAGAGCACAAGGTGTCGGTGCGTACCGCAGCGTTCATCGTTGCGTGCAAGCGCATCCTGATGGCGCGCGAAATGCGCGGCCTGTACCCCTGATCGGGCGATCCTAGATCGGCGGTTGCCGATTTCGGATCGGTTGACTACGATCAATCCATGACGCAATCCATCCGGTTGCGTGCATGAACCCTCGCGGGCGGTGCCGAATCCGGCATCGCCCGCGCGCGCATTCAGGCGCCGGAAGGGGCGCCCGAAGCCGGGAGGAAGGCTTCGCGCAGCGCGATTCGTAGTGCGGTAAACAACCAGTACTTTCAAAAATATTACTTTGATACACTGGCGCGGGTTTTAGCCAAGGAGATGACCAAAATGAAATACCAAAAGGCAGTCCTGATGTTCGCGGCGCTTTGCGCGTTCGCAAGCGGCGCGCATGCTCAGGAGACGGGCACGCTGAAGAAGATCAAGGACACGGGCGTGATCGCGCTGGGGCATCGCGAATCGTCGATTCCGTTCTCCTACTACGACCAGAACCAGCAGGTGGTCGGCTATTCGCGCGAATTCCAGATGAAGGTGGTCGACGCGGTGAAGAAGAAGCTGAACCTGCCGAACCTGCAGGTGAAGAACATCCCGGTCACGTCGCAGAACCGCATCCCGCTCGTGCAGAACGGCACGGTCGACATCGAGTGCGGCTCGACCACCAACAACCTCGAGCGCCAGCAACAGGCTGCGTTCTCCGACACGATCTTCGTGATCGGCACGCGCCTGATGACGAAGAAGGATTCGGGCGTCAAGGATTTCGCGGACCTGAAGGGCAAGACGGTCGTGACCACCGCCGGCACGACGTCGGAGCGCCTGCTGCGCAAGATGAACAACGACAAGCAGCTCGGCATGAGCATCATCAGCGCGAAGGATCACGGCGATTCGTTCAATACGCTGGAATCGGGCCGCGCGGCTGCGTTCATGATGGATGACGCGCTGCTCGCGGGCGAACGCGCGAAGGCGAAGCAGCCGGGCGAGTGGGTGATCGTCGGCACGCCGCAATCGGAAGAAGCGTATGGCTGCATGATGCGCAAGGGCGATGCGGACTTCAAGAAGGTCGTCGACGATGCGATCTCGCAAGTCGAGAAGTCGGGCGAAGCCGCGAAGATCTACGCGAAGTGGTTCGAGAACCCGATCCCGCCGAAGGGGCTGAACCTGAACTTCCCGCTGTCCGATTCGATGAAGAAGCTGTACGCGAACCCGAACGACAAGGCACTCGACTGACCGCAGGGCCGTTGATGCAGAAATGACGCTAATGAGACGGAAGAGGCCCCGCTTCTTCCGTCTCTTTTTGCTGGAGTCTTGCCCATGTCTTACCACTGGAACTGGGGCATCTTCCTGAGCCCCGTGTCGACCGGCGAGCCGACGACTTATTTCGGATGGCTGATGTCCGGCTTCTGGGTGACCATCGAAGTGTCGCTCGTCGCCTGGGTCATCGCGCTGATCGTCGGTTCGCTGTTCGGCGTGCTGCGCACCGTGCCGAACAAATGGCTGTCCGCGATCGGCACCGTCTACGTGTCGATCTTCCGGAACATTCCGCTGATCGTGCAGTTCTTCGTCTGGTATCTCGTGATACCGGAGCTGCTGCCCGCATCGATCGGCACCTGGATCAAGCAGTTGCCGCCCGCCACGCAGTTCTTCACCGCGTCGATCATCTGTCTCGGCCTGTTCACGGGCGCGCGCGTGTGCGAACAGGTGCGCTCGGGGATCAACGCGCTGCCGAAGGGCCAGCGCGCCGCCGGCCTCGCGATGGGCTTCACGCAATGGCAGACGTACCGCTACGTGCTGCTGCCCGTTGCGTACCGCATCATCGTGCCGCCTCTCACGTCGGAATTCCTGAACATCTTCAAGAACTCCGCCGTCGCGTCGACGATCGGCCTGCTCGACCTGTCCGCGCAGGCGCGCCAGCTCGTCGACTACACCGCGCAGACGTATGAATCGTTCATCGCGGTGACGCTCGCGTACGTGATCATCAACCTCGTCGTGATGGCGTTCATGCGCTGGATCGAAGGCCGTACGCGGCTGCCCGGCTATATCGGAGGCAAGTGATGCATCAGTTCGACTGGAGTAGTATTCCCGGCGCGCTGCCGACGCTGTGGACGGGCGCGATCGTCACGTTCAAGATCACGCTGATCGCGATCGTGGTCGGGATCGTCTGGGGCACGCTGCTGGCGCTGCTGCGGCTGTCGGGCGTGAAGCCGCTCGCATGGTTCGCGAAAGCGTACGTGACGGTGTTCCGCTCGATCCCGCTCGTGATGGTGCTGCTGTGGTTCTTCCTGATCGTGCCGCAGCTGCTGCAGGGCGTACTCGGGTTGTCGCCGACGATCGACATCCGTCTCGCATCGGCGATGGTCGCGTTCTCGCTGTTCGAAGCCGCGTATTATTCCGAGATCATCCGCGCCGGCATCCAGGCGGTGCCGCGCGGGCAGGTGAACGCCGCGTTCGCGCTCGGCATGAACTACGCGCAGGCGATGCGCCTCGTGATCCTGCCGCAGGCGTTCCGCGCGATGGTGCCGCTGCTGCTCACGCAGGCGATCGTCCTGTTCCAGGATACGTCGCTCGTGTACGTGATCAGTCTCGCGGACTTCTTCCGCACGGCTGCGAACGTCGGCGATCGCGACGGCACGACCGTCGAGATGGTCCTGTTCGCCGGCGCATGCTATTTCGTGATTTGCTCGTTGGCGTCTGCACTCGTCAAGGGTCTCCAGAAAAAGGTCACAAGATGATTTCCATCAAGAACGTTTCGAAGTGGTACGGCCAGTTTCAGGTTCTCACCGACTGCACGACCGAGGTCAAGAAAGGCGAAGTGGTCGTCGTGTGCGGCCCGTCGGGATCGGGTAAATCCACGCTGATCAAGACGGTGAACGGCCTCGAGCCGTTCCAGCAGGGCGAGATCCTCGTGAACGGCCAGTCGGTCGGCGACAAGAAGACGAACCTGTCGAAGCTGCGCTCGAAGGTCGGGATGGTGTTCCAGCATTTCGAGCTGTTCCCGCACCTGTCGATCACCGAGAACCTGACGCTCGCGCAGATCAAGGTGCTCGGCCGCGGCAAGGACGAGGCGAACGAGAAGGGCATGAAGCTGCTCGACCGCGTCGGCCTGAAGGCGCATGCGCACAAGTTCCCGGGCCAGTTGTCGGGCGGCCAGCAGCAGCGTGTCGCGATCGCGCGCGCGCTGTCGATGGATCCGATCGCGATGCTGTTCGACGAGCCGACGTCCGCGCTCGACCCCGAGATGATCAACGAAGTGCTCGACGTGATGGTCGAACTCGCGCAGGAAGGGATGACGATGATGGTCGTCACGCACGAGATGGGCTTCGCGAAGAAGGTCGCGCATCGCGTGATCTTCATGGACAAGGGCGCGATCGTCGAGGACGACCGCAAGGACGATTTCTTCTCGAATCCGAAATCGGAACGCGCGAAGGACTTCCTCGCGAAAATCCTGCACTGAGCGTTCGTGCTCGTCGGCGCTGCAGGTGCGCCGATACGAAAACCGCCCGGTCGAGCGCCGGGCGGTTTTTTTTCGTCTGCCGTTACGCTGGCGAGCGCCGTTACCAGCTGTACCGGTAGCCGACCTGCCCGACGATGCCGCGCCGGTAGTCGCCGCCGATGTTGCGCGCGATCTTCGCGTTCGCATACAGCTCGCCCGACTTGCCGAAGCTCGCGGTCACGCCGACGCCGAGCTCGTACCACGTGCGGCCGAGATGCGTCGCGAACGGCGTGCCGCCGACGACGGTCTGCCCTGGCGACAGGAAGTCGTGCAGTATGTCGGCCGTGAAGTACGGCGTGGCTGCGCCGCTGCCCGCATCCGACTGGAGGTTCGGCCGGAAGATGCGCACGCCGACGCGGCCGCGCAGCGCGTTCGTCGTCGTGCCCGATACCGCCGAGACGTTGTCGTTGAACCCGTTCAGCTTCAGGTACTGGTACATCAGCTGTGCCTGCGGCTCGACCGCGACCGGCAGCGCGCCGATCGCGAACGGCTTGCCGACTTCCTGCGACAGCGCGACGCCGAAGCCGTTCTGCGACGCCTCGTTGCCGTAGCTGTCGCGATAGCGGTTGCCGTAGTGCGTGACCTGCCCGACGCTGTCGAAGTACGTGCCGTCGGGCAGGTACCTGGTCCAGTAGCCGCCGACGCTTTGCGCATGCATCTCGACCGAGCCCGTCGACGTCGACAGGTTGGCCGTATCCGCGCGCGCCATGTCGCTGAAGCTTGCGTTCGACACGCCGATGCTGGCCGTCACGCCTGCATGCGTGCTGCCGCCGCCGTTCGGCGCCTGGTCGAGCGTCCAGTCCTTGCCGAACTGCGCGAAGAACGTGCGCTCGTCGGCCGTGAAGCGGCCCGCGTTCGCGTCGAGGCTCTGGCCGCCGATGCGCCCCCACACGCCGTCGCGATTGCCGGGCTGCTGCTTCTCGAGGTTGTAGATGTCGCCGACGCGCTCGTGCAGCTTGCCGAGTGTGGAGAAGCCGTAATCGGCGTTGAGCAGCGGCGTGAGGGCATAACCCGACACGCCAGGGCGATACGCGAGCGTGCCGCCGTTGCCGTTCCCGTTGTTGCCGCCGTCACCGCCGCCGGACGGGTGGATCGGGTCGCCGGGGTCCGACGGATCGAGTTGCGAGCGCAGGTACCAGCCGTTCGCGTCGCCTTGCCCGCCGCGATAGAGCCGGTATTCGTACGCGCCGGCCTGCACGGGGCCCGCGAGCTGGAACGCCGATGCGGTGGTCGTGCCGCCGTTGGCCGTGACGACCACCGGAATCCCGTCGCCCTTCGTCTGTGCACCGGTGCCGGCCGTGTTCGAGATCTTCAGGCCCGTCGTGCCGCTCGCGGCGCCGCCGTTCACGATCACGCGGTCGGTCGGCGACGCGTCGGCGCCGAGGAACGTGTTGAGCGCGATCGTGCCGCCGTTGCCGACGTAGCTGCCGGTCGTCAGCGTCTTGTAGCTGCCCGCGAGCGTCGGCGAGCCGGTCGGTGCGGCAAATGTGACGAGGCCCGCGTTGTTCAGGCTGCTCAACACCGAGCTGCCCGTCATGCGCCACGTGCTGGTGTTGTCGACGGTCAGCGCGACCGGATCGATCTTGCCGGTCAGCGTCGTGCCGTTCGCGAGGAACACGTTGCCGGTGCTCGATGCGTCGGAGACGATGTCGCCGGCCAGGTTCACGGCCGATGTGGTGAAGTTGGCGTGGCTGCCGTTCGACAGGTCGAGCAGCGTGCCGTTGCCGGCCGTCACGACCGTGCCGTTGCGCACGGCGATGTCGGCCGTGCCGCCGCGCGCGGCGAAAGCCGGCCCGGTGGCGGACGTGACGCTGCCGCCGTCGACGAGCACCGAGCTCGTCGCGCCGTTTGCGAGCGTATCGGACGTCAGCACACCGGCCGTCGCGCCCTTGAGCGTCGTGCCGGTCAACGCGAGCACGCCGCCGCTGTCGGCGGTGGCGCCGTTGCCGGCGGCGCTGGCGATCGTCGAGCCCGTGTCGCCGATGCGGCCGCCGTTCTGCGCGATGAGGCCGTCGGCGGTCGCGCCGGCCGTCGTGATCTTCGCGCCCGACAGCAGTGCGGTCGCGCCGCCGGTGGTCACGATCGCGGCCGAGCCCGCGCCGGTCGTCGCGACGGTCGTGCCGTTGGCTGCCAGCGTCGAATCCGCACCCGACACGACGAAGCCGCGTGCGTTGTCGCCGGTGGTCCGGACGACGGTCGCCGCATCGGCCGCGATGCGTGCACCGGCGCCCGTCGACGACAGGCCGTCGGCACCGCTGCCGGTCGTGCCGATCTGCGTGCCGGCCAGCGCGATCGTCGCGTTCGTCCCCTGGTTGTCGATCCCCTTGCCCGAGCCGCCGACCGCGATCGACGTCGCGCCGGCCGCGAGCCCGCCGCCCGTGACGGTCGAGTCGATCAGCACGCCGTCGGCGCTGCCGTTCGCGCTCACGGTGCCGGTGCCCGACAGCGCGACCGATGCGCCGGCCCCCGTCAAGTGCACGCCCGCGATGCCGTCGTCGGCTTCGATCGAACCCGTGTTGGCGAGCGTCGCCGACGCACCCTGCACGAGCGCGCCAGTGCCGTCGGATACGCGGATCGTCGACGCGTTGTTCACCGTGCCGAGTGCGCCGATCACGACGCCCGTCGAACCGGCACCCGTCAGCAGCACCGTGTCGCGGTTCGCGAGCGTGCCGAGATTCTGCGCGACGAAGCCCGTCACGCCGGCCGTCGATGACGTGACGGCGGCGTCGTTGGTGAGCGTCGTCGCGACCGGTGCACCGGCATTGGCACCGGCGAGGTCGTGCGCCTGCCCGTCGACGACACCGGCGATTGCCCCGGCTGCGTTCAGGTTGATCGTCGCACCGGCGTCGATCGTGCCTTGCGCACCGCCTTCGACCGCGATCGCGATGCCGTTCGCGCCGTTGACGTTGTAGATCGCGTTGCCGGTCGACAGCACGGTGCCGGCGTCGGTCGCGAGCACGCCGTGCGCGCGCTGGCCGTTGACGTCGGTCGTCAGCGTGCCGGCCGTCGACGCGCCCGTGTAGGCTGCGCCGCCCGCAACGCGGAACAGCGTCGAATCGTCGGTGTCGACGCTGAGGTGTTGCGCGGCGACGTTGATCTTCGAGCCCGCGCCATACGCGTAGAAGCCGATCTGGTTGGTGCCCGACATGAAGGCGGGCACGGCATTGGCACCGACGTCGATCGTCGCACCCGAACGCGCGTGCGCGCCGATCGCGCCGGTGCCCGTCAGGTTGAGCGCGCCGTCGAGCGTCGCTTTCGCGAGCGGCCCCTCGGCCCATACGCCGTAGTTGCGGGTGCCCGATGCGGGATCGAGGCCGCCGGCCACGTTGATCGTACCGGTCGAGGTCGCCGCCGTCGCAGTCGTGCCGGTGCCGACGACCATGATGCCGATGCCGTTGACGCCATTCAGCGTGATGGTGCCGGTGTTGGTCACGGCCGCGGCCGTGTTGGCCGCGAGCATGCCGACGTTGGCGAGCGGCGTGCCGGACGCCGCGCCGTTGACGACGATCGCGCCCGCGTTGCTCAGCGTGCCGGCCGCCGAGCCGATGCTCGCCATCGCGGCGCCGTTCTGCGTCTGCGAGCCGATCACGATCGTGCCGAGATTGCTCGCGGTGCCGGAATTGCCGAGCAGGATGCCGTACGCGTGCGCGGCGAGCGCGACGTCGTTTGCCGTTCCGCCGGGCGCGTACTGCGCCGCGCGGCCGAGGTAGATCGTGCCGCCGGCCTGGTTCGTGAAGCTGCCGCCGTCGACGAGGCCGCCGATCACCTGGCTGTCGAGCGTCGTCGCATTGACGCCGACGTTGATCGTGCCGGCGTTCGATGCCGTCGCGCCGCCTGTCGCGGCGACCGCGTAGTTCTGCAGGTCCGGCTGGTTGCCGTCGAGCGTCCATGCCCCGACGTTCATCACGCCGTTGTTGACGAACGACGTGCCCGTGCCGTTCGCAAATACGCCGTTGCCTTCGGTGTAAGCCTGGAAGTTGAAGTTGTTCGGCGGCGTGCTGCCGCTCGTGTCGAAGCCGTCGCCGGACGCGTACCCGGACGAGATCACGCCGTTGTTGACGCCGCTTGCGCCGCTCAGCAGGCGCACCAGCGTGAAGTCGCCCGACAGGCGCCCGTCGTTGATGAAGTGCGCGCCGTTTTCCGCGAGCACGGCCGAGCTCGGGACGATCGTGTTGACGCCGCGAAAGTCGATCTGGCCGTCCGTGCCGATGTGCAGCGTCGCGTTCGCGCCCGTGCCGTGCATCGCCGACAGGAAGCCGATCGGCACCGTGTTCTTGTCGCCCGGGGACACGTTGTTCTGATACTGGAAGGTTTGCTGCGAGAACGTGACGGCCTGGCCGAGCGCACTGTCGTAGGCGGCCTGCGAGCCGAGCGCGCCGCTTTGCACCGAGCGCACGAGAAAGTCGTTGTACGCGGCGAGCGAGGCGGCGTCGGTGACCTTCCACGTACTGCCGTCGAATGCGGTGAAGGTGCCCGCGTAAGCCGGCACGTCGAGCTGGCGGCTGCCGATGGCGCCGCCGTCCGCCACGTAATCGCCGGTGGTGAACCGGATCTGGTTGCGCGAGTTCCAGTTGACGGTGCTGGTCGTGGCGCCCGTGCCGTCCGCGAAGGTCAGGTCGGTTCCCTTCGCGGCCATCGAGATCGCGTTGCCGGCTGCATCGGGCGCGTTCGCCGCATTGCCGATCGACACGTTGAGCGTACCGCCGGTGGCGGTGACGGTGCCGATGCGCGCGTTCACATACTGATCGACGTTCACGTCATGGTAGACGGGCACCTCGGTCGCACCGGCCGTCGACGCGGAGAACGCGGACGAGTCGTAGGTGGCGACGGTCGTGTGAGTACCGGTGATCGAGTCGGGCGTGCTGACGCTGTGCGTCTTGCCGCCCAGCGACAGCAGCGGCTGGGTCGGGTTGCCCGACACGATGGTCGTGCTGCCGATCGGCGTGAGCGTGTAGCCCGGGTCGCCGCCGGCGCCGGTCCATGCGCCCGACACGCCGACGGTGTCGCCGCCCGAGACGGTGGCGGAGCCTGCCAGGTTGTCGTTGACGGTCGGGCTAAAACTGCCGGGCGCGCACGTGCCGCCGTTCGCGACGGCCGTGCCGCTGCCGCAGGTCGATGCATGTGCGGAGCCGGCCGACAGCGCGGCCAGCAACGCGCCGAATGCCACGATGTGAAGCGAGGTCCGGTGCGTTGCCGCGTTTGCGGCGCGGCGGCCCGTGCCGGACGCGCTGCCCGAGCGCTTGCCGCGCGCCCGTGCCGTTTCCGCAACCGCGACCCAGCAGCCGCTGGTCTCGCTCCATATCGATCGAAATGAATGATTCACGACAAGCCCCTCTCTCTTGTTTTGATGTGGTTTTCACCGCGGTGCGGTGAAATCGCAATCCGCGGTGGAGAATGGCGTGAATGGGTGTGCGGCGGCCGTGGCCGTTTCTCCGCGAATCGCGATTCGTTACACCGAGGATGGGCGGAGTCTATTGATCGGGCGATTGATCGATTGTCGGGAATCTAACAAATGCGGCAATCGTGCTGTTTTCATCGGGTATTTTTCGATTGTGCGATGAATCGAACTGAAAGCCTTGCCGCATGGGGTCTTGGCGGATTTGATTGATGCCGATCAGCGACTGTCGACTCGGTGAGGTGGCGCACGTTTTCCGCCGGATTGATGCGTTAAAATGCGGTTGCCGGATTATCTGAAAACAGACGTCGTATTTTGGTCTTGATTTATTTTATGTTGAAAATAAATCAAAACCGAAAAGTGTTGTGCGGCGTCGCTTCGATATGCCGGACTGTGGTCGGGATGAAACGCAGTCGGCGCAGGGGAGGGCGATTTGTTGCGACGGTGAACGTTACTGAGTCGCTTGCGCACGAAGCCGCCGCCGCGATTTGACGCGGCGAGCCATCGACGTGCCGTGCAGCGGCGAAAAGGTGAAAGGACGAGGGCGCTGGCGCGCCGGACTCTCAGAAGTCGATCGCGTCGTCGGAATCGACTTCGGCGGCGGTGGCGAGCACCTCGCGCGTGTCGCGCGGCGCCGATGCCGACGCATCGAGCGACGGATTGCGCAGCTTCTCGAGCACGCGTTCCGGCACCGGGATCTGCATCCGCGCGGCGACGTCGCCGCACTGGAACATGATCAGCTCGCCCGGCTCGAACGCGGTCCAGACTTCATTGTCGGTGAGCGGCTGCGTCGCGATCACCGCGACGCGATCCTCGGGCGTCGTGTATTTCGCGAAATCGATCGACAGGTCCTCGTCGACGAGGTGCGCGGTCGAGAACGGCCAGCGCCGCACGAGGTAGTGCAGCCGCGTCGAGCAATGCGCGAACAGCGCCTGGCCGTTCGACATCAGGAAGTTGAATACGCCGTGATCGGTGATGCCGCGCGTCAGCTCGCCGACGCGCTCGAACAGTTCGGGCAACGGCGGCTGCGCGCCGGGGAACGCTTCGCGCAGCCCCTGCATCAGCACGCAGAACGCCTGTTCGCTGTCGGTCGTGCCGACCGGATGGTAGACGCTGCCTTCCATGTCCGGTGCGTAGTCCTGCAGGTCGCCGTTGTGCGCGAAGATCCAGTGCCGGCCCCACAGCTCGCGCATGAACGGATGGCTGTTCTCGAGCAGGATGTGGCCTTGCGTTGCCTTGCGGATGTGCGCGATCGTGTTCTTGGACTTGATCGGGTAGCGCTTCACCATTTCGGCGATCGGCGACGTGGCCGAGGCCTGGTGATCGATGAACAGGCGGCAGGCTTTATCCTCGAAGAACGCGATGCCCCAGCCGTCGGCATGGTGATCGGTGAGGCCGCCCCGGGCCGCGAAACCTGTGAAGGAGAATGTGACGTCCGTCGGCGCGGCGCAGTTCATTCCTAAGAGTTGGCACATTTTACTTGGGGCAGCAGGCTGAGGCGGGGGGTAACGAACCGGGCGAACCCCGGTACAATGCGGCTTCTAGCATATCACCGAGCCCTGAGCGGTAAAAAGCGGATTCCGCCGGCCGAAGGCCCCGTGTTGCGGTTTGCCGTCAGTCGGCCCGCGCACGCGCGTTCCGGCCCCGCCGATGGCCAGCCCGTTCCTCACGACGCCTCCTATGACTGCCTCGAACGCTTCCTCCCCGGCGACGCTCTCGCTCGCCCGTCCCGACGACTGGCACCTGCATCTGCGCGACGGCGACATGCTCGCCGCCGTGCTGCCGCACACCGCGCGCCAGTTCGGCCGCGCCATCGTCATGCCGAACCTGAAGCCGCCGGTGACGACCACCGCGCAGGCGCAGGCCTATCGCGAGCGCATCCTCGCCGCGCTGCCGGCCGGGATGACGTTCGAACCGCTGATGACGCTGTACCTGACCGACAACACGCCGCCCGACGAGATTCGCCGCGCGCGCGAAAGCGGCTTCGTGCACGGCGTGAAGCTGTATCCGGCAGGCGCGACGACGAATTCCGACCACGGCGTCACCGATCTCGCGAAATGCGCGAAGACGCTTGAGGCGATGCAGGAAACCGGCATGCCGCTGCTCGTGCACGGCGAGGTGACCGATGCGTCGATCGACCTGTTCGACCGCGAGAAGGTCTTCATCGACCGCGTGATGACGCCGCTGCGCCGCGATTTCCCGGGCCTGAAGGTGGTGTTCGAACACATCACGACGAAGGACGCGGCCGACTACGTGCGCGACGCGGACGCGGCGCCCGGCCTGCTCGGCGCGACGATCACCGCGCATCACCTGCTCTACAACCGCAACGCGC
The DNA here is from genome assembly GCF_004343765.1 of Burkholderia sp. SRS-25. Classification (NCBI taxonomy): domain Bacteria; kingdom Pseudomonadati; phylum Pseudomonadota; class Betaproteobacteria; order Burkholderiales; family Burkholderiaceae; genus Burkholderia; species Burkholderia sp. SRS-25. The sequence goes on along the minus strand of NZ_PTXM01000025.1, from coordinate 118,419 downwards.
TGTTCGTCGGCGGGATTCGCCCGCACTACTACTGCCTGCCGGTGCTGAAGCGCGAGACGCATCGCGTCGCACTGGTCGAGGCCGCGACGTCGGGCAACCCGCGCTTCTTCCTGGGCACCGACAGCGCACCGCATGCGCGCGACGCGAAGGAAACCGCGTGCGGCTGCGCGGGCTGCTACACGGCGCTGCACGCGCTCGAACTGTATGCGGAAGCGTTCGATCATGCCGGCGCGCTCGACAAGCTGGAAGGCTTCGCGAGCTTCTTCGGCGCCGATTTCTACGGGCTGCCGCGCAGCGCCGAGACGGTTACGCTGCGTCGCGAGGCATGGGAACTGCCGCGCGAGATCTTCGCGGGCGATACGCCCGTCGTGCCGCTGCGAGGCGGCGAGACGATCGGCTGGAAACTGGCGTGACCTTATAGCGCCGCCGCGTGAGCCCGACTCCATGCGGCCCGCGGCGCGCAGTGCTAGAATGCGCGTCGCAAAGCAGGCCAGGCAGTCGCGGCCTCGCCGCCTTCGGGCGCGCGGGGGCGAGGAAAGTCCGGACTCCACAGGGCAGGGTGATGGCTAACGGCCATCCGTGGCGACACGCGGAACAGGGCAACAGAAAGCAAACCGCCGATGGCCCGGCGCAAGCCGGGATCAGGTAAGGGTGAAACGGTGCGGTAAGAGCGCACCGCGGCGACGGCGACGTTCGCCGGCACGGTAACCTCCACCCGGAGCAATTCCAAGTAGGCAGGCGCGCATTTTCGGATGCAGGACGGGGCCCCCGTCTCGTCTGCGGGTAGGAAGCTTGAGCGCGTCAGCAATGACGCGCCTAGAGGAATGGCTGCCACGCGTTGCGTGCTTCGGCGCGCAGCGTGCACAGAATCCGGCTTATCGGCCTGCTTTGCCGTTCGAATGCGAAAGGGCCGGCGTCTCCCCACGGAGCGCCGGCCCTTTTTTCATGCACGCTCGCCGTGGGTTCAACCGGCGACGATGTCGAACGAATGCGTGAGTTCGGCCGTCTTCGCGATCATGATCGACGCGGAGCAATACTTGTCGTGCGACAGGTTGATCGCGCGTTCAACCGTGGACGGGTTCAGGTTGCGACCCGTGACGGTGAAGTGGAAGTGCACCTTCGTGAACACCTTCGGATCTTCGCTCGCGCGTTCGGCCTTCAGCGTGACCGAGCAGCCGCTGACTTCCTGGCGGCTCTTCTTCAGGATCAGCACGACGTCATAGGCCGTGCAGCCGCCGGTGCCGAGCAGCACCATTTCCATCGGGCGCGGCGCGAGGTTGTGGCCGCCGCCTTCGGGCGCGCCATCCATCGTGACGAGGTGGCCGCTGCCGGTCTCGGCGGAAAACGCCATGCCGTCCTGGCCCATCCAGCTTACTTTGCATTCCATGCTTGCACTCCAGCGTTGCCTGATTCGGATTCGATCCGGCATTGTAGCCCGCTGCGCAACGGACGGCTGATGCGCTGCACGACGTGCAATGCCGGAACGGCGCGAGCGGCGCGCCGGACGGCCAATTCCCCGTCGCATTTAGGGGTTTTGCTCTAGTGGGAGGCGAATTTTGACCCCGCCATTCTCGATCAAGTGTTTGATTTTAAAGGGGAATGTGAATTTTTCAAACGCGACGCGAATAATTCCGCATTATGGTGTTTGATTTCGCAATGCAAATTTTCTTGTGAAGTCGGTGACGCGTTCGTATAATCAGCATCATTGGTTGTCGCGCTGCGGCAACCTCCGAATGTCTCCTCCACCCTCCTCCTATGGTGGATTAAGCCCGAACCAGCCGTTCGGGCTTTTTTTCGTCCCATGCAAACATCGGCGTGCGGCTTGCGCGCCCCGGCAGCGTTACGCCGGTTGCTTGGCGGCCGGCTGCGCAGTCGGGCCGGGCGCCGTGCCGGGCAAGCGTGCGTCGGGTGCCGGCGCGTGGACGGCCGACGCATGGCCGTGCCCACGTGCGCAGAAGTGGCGGACGCGTTCGCGCACCGCGCGCAGGCGGGCGACGCGATCCTCGGCATGGGCGGCACGGGCTTCGGTAATGCGTGTATCGAGTGCGTCGAGCTTGGCTTCGCAGTCGGTGCGGGCGGCGACTGCGGGCGCCGCGGCGGCCAGCAGTGCGGCTGCAAGGAAGGGCGTAAGTCGTTGATTCATCATGCTTGTTTGTTGTTTTCCAGATTCGGCCGGTCTGGCGCGGGATGGTCATGTGCCGCGCGTCGATGGGTGCCTCCGCGGGCGCTCGGTTCGCCTGGCTTGTCGGGGCACGAACGGATTTTGGCCCATTTCGGCCGCCATGGACACGGGAAGTGGATTCCCTTTGACCGCCTTGTCGTATTTCCTTTATAATTCAGGGCTTTTCCGCATTCATGCCCACGGAAAAAGAACAGGGAGAGCCTGCACCGCGCCTCGAAGCGCACACAGACAAGCAGGAAGAACACATCGGGCTAAGCAATTTTTTTGGATCGATCATGAAGACGTTTTCCGCAAAAGCCCATGAGGTGACGCGTGAATGGTACGTGATTGACGCGACGGATAAGGTTCTCGGCCGTGTTGCCAGCGAAGTGGCACGCCGTCTGCGCGGCAAGCACAAGCCTGAGTTCACCCCGCACGTCGACACTGGTGATTTCATCATCATCATCAACGCAAGCAAGTTGAAGGTCACGGGCAACAAGACTCTGGACAAGAAGTACTACCGTCACTCGGGTTACCCGGGCGGTATCTATGAAACGACGTTCGGCAAGATGCAAGAACGCTTCCCGGGCCGCGCGCTCGAGAAGGCGGTCAAGGGCATGCTGCCGAAGGGCCCGCTCGGCTACGCGATGATCAAGAAGCTGAAGGTCTACGCTGAAGCTACGCATCCGCATTCGGCGCAACAGCCGAAGGCGCTCGAGATCTAAGGGGAGCCCACATGATCGGTAACTGGAACTACGGTACGGGCCGCCGCAAGAGCGCAGTCGCACGTGTCTTCATCAAGGCTGGCAAGGGCGACATCATCGTCAACGGCAAGCCCATCGCTGACTACTTCTCGCGCGAAACGTCGCTGATGATCGTGCGTCAACCGCTGGAACTCACGAACCACGGCCAGACGTTCGACATCAAGGTCAACGTCAACGGCGGCGGTGAAACGGGTCAGGCAGGTGCAGTGCGCCACGGCATCACCCGTGCACTGATCGACTACGATGCGACGCTGAAGCCGTCGCTGTCGAACGCAGGCTTCGTCACGCGCGATGCACGTGAAGTCGAGCGTAAGAAGGTCGGTCTGCGCAAGGCACGCCGCGCCAAGCAGTTCTCGAAGCGTTAATTCCGCTTCATGGCTTCGCCGCTCCCGGGCGGCGTCTGCCCGAAAAACCGCCAGCTTTCGCGCTGGCGGTTTTTTTATGGCCGCTTCCAGGCGCGTGCTGCCGCGGCCCGCGCGGGCGTGTTTGATGAAATCGACAAGAACCTATTGATTTCATGGACTTCAGCACGATCTTCTGATCGGCCCTACAATAGCGGCTAAAGCTTTTTGGAGAGTTCGCAATGAACGCTGTTACCGAATCCGCAGCAACGACGGCCGAAATGCCGGTTCCGTTCGTCTTCACCGACGCCGCGGCCGACAAGGTCAAGCAACTGATCGACGAAGAGGGCAATCCCGACCTGAAGCTGCGCGTGTTCGTGCAGGGCGGCGGCTGCTCCGGCTTCCAGTATGGCTTCACGTTCGACGAGGAAGTCAACGAGGACGACACCGTGATGAACAAGAACGGCGTCCAGCTCCTGATCGACTCGATGAGCTACCAGTACCTGGTCGGCGCCGAGATCGACTACAAGGACGACCTCAACGGCGCCCAGTTCGTGATCAAGAACCCGAACGCGAGCACCACCTGCGGGTGCGGCTCGTCGTTCTCGGTCTGAGCGCACGATCGATCGTGTCCGGTTCGCCGGAATGAAAAACGGGGCTTCATGCCCCGTTTTTTTATGTCCGTGCGCGATGGCGATGCGGCGCGCGCTGCGCGACAGGTGTCGCGTCAGCGCGGATAGAGCGCACCCAGCACGCGATTGCCGGCTGCACCGGTGACCGTCGCGAGATTGCCGGGCTGGCGCGCGGTGAAGCGGTACGCAAGCCAGGCGAACGCGAGCGCCTCGACCTGCTGAGGCGGCACGCCGAGCGCGGCCGTCGTATCGACCGTGGCCGGCACGCCGGCCTCGTGCAGCGCGTGCCGGAGTGCGTCGAGCAGCACCGGATTGCGTGCGCCGCCCCCGCAGACGAACACGGCCTTGCAGCCCGCTGCGTGTTGCGCGATCTCGCGCGCGACCGACTCGGCGGTGAGCGCGGTGAGGGTCGCCTGGACGTCCTGCGGCGCGACGTGTGCGAACGCGGCGAGCTTCGCGTCGAGCCACGCCGGATTGAACAGGTCGCGCCCGGTGCTTTTCGGCGGCGGCGCAGTGAAATACGGCTCGTCGAGCAGCGCGTCGAGCAGCGGCGCGTGGACGGTGCCGCGCGCGGCGAACTTGCCGCCGTCGTCGTACGGCTTGCCGAGATGGCGGGTCGCCCATTCGTCGAGCAGCGCATTCGCGGGGCCGCAGTCGAAGCCGCGCACGTCGCCACCTTCGCCGGGCAGGATCGTGATGTTGCTGATCCCGCCGAGATTGCAGACGACGCGCGTCTCGCCCGGCGCGCCGAATACCGTCGCATGGAAGGCCGGTGCGAGCGGCGCGCCGTGGCCGCCTGCGGCGACATCGCGGCTGCGGAAATCGGCGATCACGTCGACCTGGGTCAGTTCGGCGAGCAGGGCCGGGTTGTTGATCTGCCGCGTATAGCCGCGCTCGGGGCGATGGCGCACGGTCTGGCCGTGCACGCCGATCGCGCGGATCTCGTCGCGCGACAGCCCGGCCGTGCGCTGCAACTCGTGGCAGCAAACCGCATAGCGCGCGACCAGCGCGTTCGCCGCGCGCGCTTCGCGGTCGATCTCGTCGTCACCGGGCTGCTGCAGCGCGAACAGCGCGTCACGCAGCGATTGCGCGAAGCCGACGAACGCTTCCGCGAGCACGACCGGCGGCTTGCCGGACTCGAAACGCGCGGCGACGCCGTCGACGCCGTCCATGCTGGTTCCCGACATCAGCCCGAAGTAGATGCCGTCGGCCGGATGGGCGTTTGGCGGCTGTCGTTGCGGCACGTGGGGTTCTCCTGAATCGTGCGGCGCGGGCCGGTGCCGCGCGCCTTGCGCCCGATTATCCGCGCAACATGACGCGCCGTTAAGCGATGCGCGCGCAAGTTATGGGAAAATCCCTGCTTTTGCGACATTCTTCCTGGCACCGATGAGCACCGAACCCAGTTCCAAGCCTGTTTTCCCGATCACCGACGAAGTCCGGCATGCGCTCGCCGTCACGAAGCGCGGCGTCGACGAGCTGCTGGTCGAGGAAGAGTTCGCGCAGAAGCTCGCGCGCAGCGCGGCCACGGGCACGCCGCTTCGCATCAAGCTCGGCCTCGACCCGACCGCGCCTGACATCCATATCGGCCATACGGTCGTGCTGAACAAGATGCGTCAGCTGCAGGATCTCGGCCACACGGTCATCTTCCTGATCGGCGATTTCACGTCGCTGATCGGCGATCCGTCGGGCCGCAACGCGACGCGCCCGCCGCTCACGCGCGAACAGATCGAATCGAACGCGAAGACCTACTTCGAGCAGGCCGCGCTCGTGCTCGACCGCGACAAGACCGAAATCCGCTACAACAGCGAATGGTCGATGCCGCTCGGCGCGGACGGGATGATCAAGCTCGCGTCGCGCTACACGGTCGCGCGGATCCTCGAGCGCGAGGATTTCACGAAGCGCTTCCAGGGCGGCGTGCCGATCTCGATCCACGAATTCCTGTATCCGCTGATGCAGGGCTACGACTCGGTCGCGCTGAACGCCGACCTCGAGCTTGGCGGCACCGATCAGAAGTTCAACCTGCTGGTCGGGCGCGAACTGCAGAAGCAGTATGGCCAGGAACAGCAGTGCATTCTCACGATGCCGCTGCTCGAGGGCCTCGACGGCGTCGAGAAGATGTCGAAGTCGAAGGGCAACTACGTCGGCATCAGCGAGCAGCCGAACGACATGTTCGGCAAGCTGATGAGCATCTCGGACACGCTGATGTGGCGTTACTTCGAGCTGCTGTCGTTCCGCCCGATGGACGAGATCGCCGGCTTCAAGCGCGAGATCGAAGGCGGCCGCAACCCGCGCGACTTCAAGGTGCTGCTCGCGCAGGAAATCGTCGCGCGCTTCCACTCGCAGGCCGACGCCGAGCGTGCGCTCGAGGACTTCAACCACCGCGCGAAGGGTGGCGTGCCGGACGACATCCCGTCGGTCACGCTCGCGGGCGCGCCGCTCGCGATCGGCCAGTTGCTGAAGCAGGCCGGCCTCGTGCCGTCGACGAGCGAGGCACTGCGCAACATCGAGCAGGGCGGCGTGAAGATCGACGGCGCGACCGTGTCGGACAAGGGCCTGAAGGTCGAAGCCGGCGAGTTCGTCGTGCAGGTCGGCAAGCGCCGCTTCGCACGCGTCACGCTGACGGCATGATCGCGCTGATCCAGCGCGTGAAGCGCGCCGACGTGCGCGTCGGCGACCGCACGACCGGCGAGATCGGCGCGGGCCTGCTCGCGCTGGTCTGTGCGGAGCGCGGCGACACCGACGCAGCGGCCGACAAGCTGCTCGCGAAGATGCTCGGCTACCGCGTGTTCAGCGACGCCGCCGGCAAGATGAACCTGCCGGTGTCGAATATCGACGGCGAGGGCCGCGCAGGCGGCCTGCTGCTCGTGTCGCAGTTCACGCTGGCGGCCGATACCAATAGCGGGCTGCGTCCGAGCTTCACGCCGGCCGCGCCGCCCGACGAAGGCGCGCGGCTGTTCGACTATTTCGTCGCGGCCGCGCGTGCGCGCCATCCGGTCGTCGAGACGGGCGAGTTCGGCGCCGACATGCAGGTGTCGCTCGTCAACGACGGCCCCGTGACATTCTGGCTGCAAGTGCGGCCCTGATTCTTCCCCGGAGACGCGCCGCGATGGCCACCACGCAGATTCTTTTCATCCGTCATGGCGAGACGGCCTGGAATCGCATCAAGCGCATCCAGGGTCATATCGACATCCCGCTGGCAGAAACGGGTCTCGACCAGGCGCAGCGGCTTGCCGTGAGGCTCGCGCGCGACGCGCGTGACGGTGCACGGCTCGACGCGATCTATTCGAGCGACCTGATGCGTGCGCAGCAGACCGCGCAGCCGTTCGCCGACGCGCTCGGGCTTACGCCGCGGCTGCGGGAAGGGCTGCGCGAACGCTCGTACGGCCAGTTTCAGGGGCACGACAGCGCCGAGATCGAGACGCTGTTCCCCGACGCCTACGCGGCCTGGCAGACGCGCGACCCCGGCTTCGCGCCGGAGGGCGGCGAGTCGCAGCGCGAGTTCTACCACCGCGTGCTGCATGCGCTCGAACCGATCGTCGCCGAGCATCCGGGTGGCCGGATCGCGTGCGTCGCGCATGGCGGCGTGCTCGACTGCGTCTATCGTTTTGCGAACGGCATCGAGCTGTCGGCGCCGCGCAATTATCAGCTGCTCAACACGAGCATCAACGTCGTCGATTACGTCGATGGCCGCGCGCAGGTCGTGCAGTGGGCCGACGTCTCGCACCTGGACGCCGCAAGCGACGACGATGGGTACCGCAAGGTGCTCTGAGCCTGCGGGCCCCGTCCGGCATCGCCGGTCGGGGTTTCCTTCCTGCGCGGTGCCGGCTGCTTACTGCGGCAGTGCGTGGCGCGTCTTGTAGTCGAGCGCGTACGCGATCTTGCCGGGCTTGTCCGCCGTGATCGGCTGGCGCAGCTTGTCGAATTCCCCCTTGTTGTATTTCTTCCCGCCGTTGATCGCGTCCGCGCGCCCGAGGTCGGCGCCCGTCTTGCCGTCGATCACCGGATCGGTGGCCGTGACCATGCGCGTCGACGCATTCCAGACCGCGTTCAGGTAGCCCGTGTCGGCCTTCGCCGGATCCGGGTCGGTTGTGCCGGCGCGCGTCAGGTCATAGCCGGCGAGCGCGAACGTGCCCGGTTGTGCGCGCAGCCAGTCGGCCCAGTAGAACTCGAGATAGTCGGTGGCTTGTGCGGGCTTGCTGTAGCCGATGTCGCGCGTGAAATAGACGAGCGAGCGGTAACGGTCGTTCGTCATCCCGAGTTTCAGGCCGAGGCCGGTCGGCAGTTGCGCGGTCGTGATCGGCTTGCCGTCGCCGTCCTTGAGGCGCAGATAGCCGCGGCTCTGCATCTGCTGCCAGAACGCGTCGCCCGAGTAGTCGCTGAGGTTGTCCTTGACGACGACGTGCACGTGCAGCGCGGGGCCGCCGTCGGGCGTCTCGTAGTAGGTCGACAGCCCGTGATGGCCGTCGGTCAGGTACAGCGCATCGCCGTTCGGGCCGATCACGACCGGGTTCAGCACCGAGCGGTCGCGGGCGTTCGCGTCAGTCGTCGCACACGTGTAGCTCGCGGGCTCGCGCAGCACCGACTTGGCCGTGTACCCGCCCGAAGCGACGCCGCCGAGGCCTTCGTCCGCGCAGAAGTCGTCGAATTTCTTGTCGGGCTGCAGTTCGTAGCGGCCGAGCTTGTAGTAAATCTGGTCGTAGCCGATCGCGCCTTGCGTCGGGTGGAGGTCGCCGAGCGTCACGTCGATCAGGTCGCCCGCGCGAGCGGCCTTCCACTTGCCCGGTTGCGGCGTGACGGTGGCCGGCGGCGTGGGAGCCGGTGCGGCCGGGGTGCCGCCGGACGGCGTTTGCGCATCCGAACGCGCGACGGCGGCGACATCGTCGCCTCCGCAGGCAGTGAGGGCGAAGACGGTGGACAGGCTGGCGGCAAGGGCAAAACGGATCGGCAGGCGTGGCATCGCGGGCATCGGGTGTCGGTCGGGTGGGCGGGACACCGCGCGGGTCACGGACAGGCGGGACGGACGGCGCGTGCGGCCGTGCGCGGGTGCAAGCCCGTCAGCTTGTCACAGATATTTGACAGTAAATTGAAATGATTGGAGAAAGCTAATCGTCAGGCAGGCGGGTTGCCGTCGGGCGGTGTCGCGGTGGCGCGGCGGCGCGCACGCTTTGACGCGCCGTTCACGAGCGCCCAGCGCAGCACGGGCGCGACGACCCGGATGCCCGGCCGGACCACGGCGCGGCGCAGCGGCGCGAACGCCGACACGCCGAGCATGCGCTGCGCCCACGGCGGCAGCAGGTCGATTCCAGCATGCATCACCAGCGACGCGGCCGGCCGCAGCGCGGGCTTCGCGACCGGCACGTTCAACAGGATGGACATCACGTCGAACGTGCGCGGCCCGGCCTCGAGCTCAGGCTGCATGCGCGCGAGATAGGCGGCCACCTCGGCACGCGAACGGGGCACCTCGTGGGCGCCGAGCAGTTCGGCGATCAATGCCGTTTCGGCGTAGTAGCGGTCCTGCAACTCGCCCGGCAGCGCGGGATTCACATAGCGCAGATGCGCGGCGAGGAAACTCGACACTTCCGCGACGTGCACCCACGTCAGCAACGCCGGATCGTCGGCGCGGTACGGGCGGCCGTCCGGCGCGGTGCCCGAAATGTGCGCGTGGATCGATTTCACGCGCTCGATCAGCGCGAGTGCGTCCGCGCGGCTGCCGAACGTCGTACCGGTGATGAACGTGGCGGTGCGTCGCAGGCGGCCCAGGATGTCGGTGCGGAACGACGAGTGATCCCAGACGCCCGCGAGCGCGAGCGGGTGGAGCGCCTGCAGCAGCAGCGCGGCGATGCCGCCCGTCATCATCGACGTGAAGTCGGCATGCACACGCCAGCAGATCGCGTCGGGGCCGAACAGGCCAGGGTCGCCCGGCGGCGAAGAGAGGTCGAGCGACGGGCCGCCGCCGCCCACGGTCAGGTGCGTGACGCCGGCTACGAGCCGCTTGCGGATCGGCTCGGCCCAGCGCGGGCCCGATGCGGGTGCGGCGGGGCGGGAGCTGGGCGGCGTCGTCATGGCGGTTGCGGTTCGGGCGACGGGTTACTTCCCGTCGGGGGTATCCCACTCGCCGCGTTCGGTGCGGCCGGCGTCGGGCGCGGAAAGCCCGAAGTGGCGATACGTGAGCAGCGTCGCGACGCGCCCGCGCGGCGTGCGCTGCAGGAAGCCCTGCTGGATCAGGTACGGCTCGAGTACGTCCTCGATCGTGTCGCGCTCTTCGCCGATCGCCGCCGCGAGGTTGTCGATACCGACCGGGCCGCCGTCGAACTTGTACAGGATCGCCTCGAGCAGCTTGCGGTCCATCAGGTCGAAGCCGACCGGATCGACGTCGAGCATCGCGAGCGCGGCATCGGCGACGGCCGCTGTGATCTGGCCGTCGGCCTTCACTTCCGCGAAGTCGCGCACGCGGCGCAGCAGCCGGTTCGCGATCCGCGGCGTGCCGCGCGAACGCTTCGCGATTTCGAGCGCGCCGTTCGGATCGATCTGCGCGTTCAGCAGCGACGCCGAGCGCCGCACGATGCGCGACAGTTGATCGGCATCGTAGAACTCGAGGCGCGCGACGATCCCGAAACGATCGCGCAGCGGGTTGGTCAGCATCCCGGCGCGGGTGGTGGCGCCGACGAGCGTGAACGGCTGCAGGTCGAGCTTCACGCTGCGCGCGGCCGGGCCTTCGCCGATCATGATGTCGATCTGGTAATCCTCGAGTGCCGGATACAGGATTTCCTCGACGACCGGCGACAGCCGGTGGATCTCGTCGATGAACAGCACGTCGTTCGCTTCGAGGTTCGTCAGCAGCGCGGCGAGATCGCCCGCACGCTCGAGCACGGGGCCCGACGTCTGGCGCAGGTTCACGCCCATCTCCCGCGCGATGATGTGCGCGAGCGTCGTCTTGCCGAGGCCCGGCGGCCCGAACAGCAGCACGTGGTCGAGCGGCTCGGAGCGGCGCTTGGCGGCTTCGATGAAGATCTCGAGCTGGCCGCGCACCTTTTCCTGGCCGACGTAGTCGTCGAGCTGGCGCGGCCGCAGCGCACGTTCGAACACCTCCTCGTGCGACGAGGCGGGCGTGGCGGCGATGATCCGCTGCTCGGTGGCGAGTTTGTCGGTTTCAATCATGCGGCCATTGTACCGCGCGCCGCTGTCGCGCCCACCTGGCCGAACGGCCGACTGGCGAGCGTCGCGCGGCTGCGCGACACTGGCTTCAACGCACCGGTTGGCGGTGCGTCATGCGGGCGTTACACCTTCGACAGCGCCTTCAGTGCGAGCTTGATGCCTTCGGATACGCCGGTGCCGGCCGGCACGTTCTTGATCGCGGCGAGGCCTTCCTTTTCGGAATAGCCGAGCGCGAGCAGCGCGTTGAGGATGTCGGTCGCGTGGTCGGACGGCGAGGCGGCGCCGGCGAGCGTGCCGAGATCGGCGCCGAGCTTGCCCTTCAGTTCGAGCAGCAGGCGTTCGGCCGTCTTCTTGCCGATGCCGGGCAGGCGTGTGAGGCGCGCGGCGTCCTGCATCGTCACGGCCTGCGCCAGTTCCTGCACGCTCATGCCGGACAGCACGGCGAGCGCCATGCGTGCGCCGATGCCGGTGATCTTCAGCAGCTCGCGGAAGGTCGTGCGTTCCTGCGGCGTCAGGAAGCCGTACAGCAGGTGCGCGTCCTCGCGGACGATCTGCTGCGTGAGCAGCACGACCCGTTCGCCCGTTTGCGGCAGGTTGTAGAAGGTGCTCATCGGCACGTCGATCTCGTAGCCGACGCCGTTGCAGTCGACGAGCAGGTGGGGCGGGTTCTTTTCGAGCAGGATGCCGGCGATGCGACCGATCATGGATGGCTTGATGCGAGGAAGAAAGCGCGAGTGTAGCGCACGTGCGGCGCGATGCCGACGGACTCGGCCATCAGGGCGGGGCGATGCACGGCGCGTGTGCATCGCGCGCGGGCACGGCGGCCGATCCGGCGTGCCGTGTGAAGGGGGCGCCGGTGTCAGCCGACCAGCCGCCCGCGCCGCACGCGCAGCCCTTTCTTCGCGAGCGCCGGCGCGAGGCCGCCGAGCGTGCTGAGCGTATCGCCGCCGTGCGCGTGGCAGATCGCCATGCCGAGCGCGTCGGCCGCGTCGGAGCCCGGTTGTCCGGAGAGGTTGAGCAGCCGCGTGACCATTTCCTGCATCTGCGTCTTGGTTGCGCGGCCGTAGCCGACCACCGCCTGCTTGAGTTGCAGCGCCGTGTATTCGGCGACCGGCAGGCCGCCCGCGACGAGCCCGCAGATCGCGGCGCCGCGCGCCTGGCCGAGCAGCAGCGTCGACTGCGGGTTCACGTTGACGAACACCTTTTCGATCGCGGCCTGGTCGGGGGCGTGCTCGCGCACGATGGTCGAGACGCCCTGGAAGATCGTGCCGAGCCGGGTGGCCAGATCGGCCGTCGGCGTGCGGATCACGCCGCTCGTGACATAGGCGAGCCGGTGGCCGCTGACGTCGATGACGCCAAAGCCGGTGACGCGCAGGCCGGGGTCGATGCCGAGAATTCGCATGAGTGAGGAGAGTGGCGTGATGCAGCGATACTACAACGATTGGTGCGGCAAGCCGGTCGCCCGGTCGTGCGCGAAGGCGCCGCGCAATAAAAAACCCGGCGGGGGAGATGCCGCCGGGTTGTCGTGCAGCGGCCGCGCGGGCCGCATGCCGTGATCAGTGACGGAAGTGGCGCACGCCCGTCAGGACCATCGCGATGCCGTGTTCGTCGGCCGCCGCGATCACTTCGTCGTCGCGCATCGAGCCGCCCGGCTGGATCACGCAGGTCGCGCCGGCTGCCACGACGACGTCGAGGCCGTCGCGGAACGGGAAGAACGCATCCGATGCCACGGCCGAGCCGGCCAGCGTCAGGCCTGCGTTCTGCGCCTTGATGCTCGCGATGCGCGCGGAATCGACGCGGCTCATCTGGCCGGCGCCGACGCCGAGCGTCATGCCGTTGCCGCAGAACACGATCGCGTTCGACTTCACATACTTCGCGACGCGCCACGCGAACAGCAGGTCGTCCATTTCCTTCGCGGTGGGCTGGCGCTTCGTGACGACGCGCAGCTCGCTCGGTTGCACGTTGCGCGAATCGAGCGACTGCACGAGCAGGCCGCCGCCCACGCGCTTCAGGTCGAATGCGTTATGGCCGTCGCCGAGTGCGATCTCGAGCAGGCGCACGTTCTGCTTCGCGGCGAACACCTGCTTCGCGGCGTCGGAGAACGACGGTGCGATCAGCACTTCGACGAACTGCTTCGCGACAGCCTGGGCAGCCGCTTCGTCGACTTCGCGGTTGAACGCGATGATGCCGCCGAACGCCGACGTCGGGTCGGTCTGGAATGCCTTCGCGTACGCGTCGGCCGAATCGTTGCCGACTGCAACGCCGCACGGGTTCGCATGCTTGATGATCACGCAGGCCGGTGCGTCGAACGTCTTCACGCATTCCCACGCTGCATCGGAATCGGCGATGTTGTTGTACGACAGTTCCTTGCCCTGCAGCTGGCGGTAGTTTGCCAGCGCGCCGGCCGGCGTCGCGAGGTCGCGGTAGAACGCGGCGCTCTGGTGCGGGTTCTCGCCGTAGCGCAGGTCCTGCACCTTGTCGAACGCCATGTTCAGCGTGGCCGGGTACGCGCTGCGCGACGCGTGCTTCAGCTCGTCGGTCAGGCTCGTCAAGTAGTTCGTGATCGCGCCGTCGTATTGCGCGGTGTGCGCGAACACCTTCGTCGCGAGGCGGAAGTTGGTCGCGTAGCCGACCGCGTTGCCGTTCGCCTTCATTTCATCGAGCACGACCGCGTAATCGGCCGGATCGACGACGACCGTCACGTCGCGGTGGTTCTTCGCGGCCGAGCGCAGCATCGTCGGGCCGCCGATGTCGATGTTCTCGATCGCGTCGGCGAGCGTGCAGTCGTCCTTCGCGATCGTCGCGACGAACGGGTACAGGTTCACGACGAGCAGGTCGATCGTCGGGATGCCGTGCTGCTCCAGCGCCTGCATGTGCTCGGGCAGGTCGCGGCGGGCGAGGATGCCGCCGTGCACCTTCGGGTGCAGCGTCTTCACGCGCCCATCGAGCATTTCCGGGAAGCCCGTGTAATCAGCCACTTCGGTCACGGGCAGGCCGGCGTCGGCGAGGAGTTTCGCGGTGCCGCCCGTCGACAGCAGCTTGACGCCGAGGTCGGACAGCGACTTCGCGAAGTCGACGATGCCGGTCTTGTCGGAAACGGAAATGAGCGCTTGCTTGATCATGATGGAACCACCAATAGCCAGGGAAACGGGGACGGGACGGCTGCCTACAGCAGGCCGTGCTGCTGCAGCTTCTTGCGCAGCGTATTGCGATTGATGCCGAGGTACTCCGCGGCGAGCGACTGGTTGCCGCCTGCCTGTACGAGCACGACCTCGAGCATCGGCTTTTCGACGCAGGACATCACCATTTCATAGACGTCGTGCGGATTGGAGCCGTCTAGATCCCGGAAATACACGTCCAGGCTCTCGCGGACACATTGTTCGATGTTGTGCTTGCTCATGCTGCTAACTGGTTATGGTCGTCCGACTCGCCCTGGCCGTTTTCCTCTTCGTCATCGACGTAGACGAGGTGGTCCGACAGCGCCTTTTGCGCCTCGAAGAATGCATTGACGGCGGCGAGCTGCTCGCGGGTGGAATCGAGCGTGTTCATCCTGTGCCGGAACCCGTTGGCACCGGAAAGGCCGCGAGTGTACCAGCCGATGTGCTTGCGCGCAGTACGGACTCCCGTGAATTCACCATAGAAAGCGTAATGGTCTTCCAGGTGTTCGTTCATCACGTGCTGGATCTCGTCGATCCGCGGCGGGGGCAGCAGCTCGCCGGTTTGCAGGAAATGATCGATTTCACGGAACAGCCACGGCCGGCCTTGCGCGGCACGACCGATCATCAGGGCGTCGGCGCCGGTGGTGTCGAGCACGGCCTTCGCCTTCGCGGGCGACGTGATGTCGCCGTTCGCGACCACCGGAATCCGCACCGCCGCCTTCACGGCGGCGATGGTGTCGTATTCGGCGTCGCCGCGGTACAGGTCGGCGCGCGTGCGGCCGTGCACGGTGAGCATCGAGATGCCGGCGGCTTCGGCCAGGCGCGCAACCGTGATCGCGTTCTTGTGCTCGCGATCCCAGCCGGTGCGGATCTTCAGCGTGACGGGCACCGCATCGGGCCCGGTGCCGACGGCCGCGACGACGGCCTCGACGATGCGCTGCACGAGCGGCTCGTTCTGCAGCAGCGCGGAGCCGGCCGCGACGTTGCAGACCTTCTTCGCCGGGCAGCCCATGTTGATGTCGATGATCTGCGCGCCGTTGTCGACGTTGTAGCGGGCCGCTTCGGCCATCATCGCCGGATCGGCGCCGGCGATCTGGACCGCAATCGGTTCCACCTCGCCTTCGTGGTTCGCGCGCCGCATCGTCTTCGCGCTTTTCCACAGCTGCGCGTTGGACGCGACCATCTCGGACACGGCGTAACCGGCTCCCAGCCGCTTGCAGAGCTGGCGGAACGGACGATCCGTCACGCCGGCCATCGGCGCGACGAACAGGTTGTTACGCAATACGTGAGGGCCGATAACGGGCATCGCAATGGCACCGCCCGCGGCGGGCGCGGGCAGGGAAAGGGCAGACGGAAACGCGCATTTTACCGTATTCCCATGCCCCGCCGATTTGACCCGGTTTGAGTGGCGCGACTGTGCGCGCCGCGGGTCAGTTGCGCTGGCCGAACATCATCTGGCGCGCAATCACCTTCTTGAGCGGCGGCACGAACTCCAGCGCGGTGAGCGCGGCGCCGCGCAGCAGCGGGAGCGGGCCCGAGTCGATCGTGAACAGGCGTGCCAGCGTGTCGGTCGCGCCGATCGTGAAGCGTCGGTCGAGTGCGCGGCGCGCGTTGAAGGTGGCGAGTGCGGTTGCTTCGAAGCCTTGCGCGGACAGCGTATCGACGAGCGTATGCGCATCGCGCAGCCCGAGGTTGAGCCCTTGGCCCGCGACGGGGTGCAGGGTTTGCGCGGCATTGCCGACGATCGCGACGCGGCCGTTGACGAGCGTCTGCGCGGCGCTCAGGCCGAGCGGGAACGATGCGCGGCCCGCGATCGCGACGAAGTCGCCCATGCGTGCGCCGAATGCGGTGCCGAGCTCGCGCAGGAACGCATCGTCGGGCAGCGCGGCGCGGCGCGCCGCTTCGTCGGGCGTGCAGCACCAGACGAGCGCGTACTCGGCCTGGCGCGGTCCGCCGAGCGGCAGCAGCGCGAGCGGGCCTTCGTGCGTGAAGCGTTCCCATGCGACGTTCGGGCGCGGCGCCGATACCGTGACCGTGCCGACGATCGCGGTCTGTCCGTAGTCGCGGCGATGTTTGCCGGCGTCGGCCTGCTGTTCGTGGAACAGGCCACCTTCGGCATTGATGACGACGCGTGCGCGCAGCGTACGCTCGCCCTGCGGGCCATCGAGCGTCAGCGTGACGCCGTCGGCATCCTGCTGCGGCGCGCGTGCGGTGGTCGACGTGAGCCAGTCGACGCGCGTGCCGCGCACGGCACCCGCGAGCGCCTGCACGAGCGAGCCGTAACGCACGACATAGCCGAGCGCGGCGACGCCGTGCTCGTCGCGGTCGATCAGCGTGCGGCCGAAATGGCCGCGCTGCGAGACGTGGATATGTTCGATCGGCGTGGCGTCGGCGGGCCACGCGAGCGTGTCGAGCAGCACGCGGCTGCCGTGCGACACGGCGATTGCGCGCGGATCGTTCGTGCTCGCGGCCGGTTCGCGTGCATCGATCAGTGCGATCGATGCGTGCTGCGTGGCGCTGCGGCGCGCGAGCCAGCCGGCGAGCGCGAGCCCGACGGGGCCCGCGCCGACGATGGCGAGATCGTAGTCCGGCGTGGCCGGGGAGGAGGCGGTCGTCATCTTGATTCGTGAAACGGAAGTAACGGTCGGCGGCAGCCGGTCATGCGCCCGCGCGCATCAGCGCTTCGATCTCGTCCGCCGCGACGGGCACGCCGCGCGTGATCAGCTCGCAGCCGTGCTCGCGCACGATCGCGTCGTCCTCGATGCGGATGCCGATGTTCCAGTACTCGGGCGGCACGTCGTCGGCGGCGCGCACGTACAGGCCGGGCTCGATCGTCAGCGTCATGCCGGCTTTCAGCGTGCGCCACGGCAGCGCGCCGTTGCCGTCGCGTTCGGCGAGCCGCTCGCGGTAGTCGCCGCAATCGTGCACGTCCATGCCGATCCAGTGGCCGGTGCGATGCATGTAGAAGCGGGCGTAGGCGCGCTCGGCGATCACGTCGTCGACGTTCGAGAAGCGCGTTTTCGGGATGATGCCGGTGTCGAGCAGCCCCTGCGCGAGCACGCGCACGGCAGCGTCGTGCGGCGCCTCGAACGGCACGCCGGCGCGCGTCGCGTCGATCGCGGCCTGCTGCGCGGCGAGCACGATGTCGTACAGCGTACGTTGCGCGGGCGAAAAGCGCCCGTTGGCCGGGAACGTGCGCGTGATGTCCGACGCGTAGCCGTCGAGTTCGCACGCGGCGTCGATCAGGATCAGGTCGCCATCTTGTGCGGTCGCGTTGCCGGCCGGGTAGTGCAGCACGCATGCGTTGGCGCCGGCCGCGACGATCGAGCCGTACGCGGGCGACTGCGCGCCGTGCTTGCGGAATACGTACAGCAGCTCGGCCTCGAGTTCGTATTCGCGGATGCCGGGGCGGCACGCCTGCATCGCGCGGCGGTGCGCAAGTGCGGAGATGTGCGCGGCGCGCATCATGATCGCGAGTTCGTGTTCGTCCTTCACGAGCCGCATGTCGTCGAGCAGCGGCGTGAGGTCGAGCATCGCGTCCGGTGCGGCGACACCCGTGCGCGCCAGCGCGCGCACCGCGTCGAGCCAGCCTGCGAGCTGACGCTCGAAATCGGCCGAGGCGCCGAACCGGTAGTGCACGGTGCCCGCGTCGGCGAGCAGGCGCGGCATCTCGGTATCGATCACGTCGACCGCGAACGCCGCATCGAAGCCGAATGCGTCGCGCGCGGCTTCGGGCCCGTAATGGAAGCCTTCCCAGATTTCGCGGTCGGCATTCTTGCCGCGGCAGAACAGGATCGACTCCGGCGCGCCGTGCGGCGCGGCCGCGTTGAGCACGAGCACGGCATCCGGCTCGCTGAAGCCTGTCAGGTAGTGGAAGTAGCTGTCGAACCGGTACGGATAGTCCGTATCGCGGTTGCGCGGCACTTCCGGCGCGGTGGGGACGATGGCGACGCCGCCGCCGGCGGCACGCAGTGCGGCAAGCACGCGTTCACGGCGCTGGCGGTAGACGTCGACGGCGATGGCGGTATCGAGGGGCGCGTTCATTCGTGCGATTGTAGCGCCGCGGGACGCCATGCGTGAGAGAGGGGGCGGGAAGCCGCCCCGGAAGGCCCGCGCGGCGGTTGTTGCAAACCATCCACAGGCCGTCCGGGCGATTTTCTGTCGCGCGACGCTGGCCGGTTATGATCGGCGACAACGTATACTCTCGGCGGTTCCCTTAAAAAGGCAGATGATGAAATTAATCGGTTCGCTCAGCAGCCCGTACGTCCGCAAGGCGCGGATCGTGCTGGCTGAAAAGAAGATCGACTACAAGCTGGAGCTCGAGAACGTGTGGGCGCCGGAGACGGATATTCATGCATCGAATCCGCTCGGCAAGGTCCCGTGCCTCGTGATGGAGGATGGTGCCGCGGTGTTCGATTCCCGCGTGATTTGCGAATACGTCGATACGCTGTCGCCGGTCGGCAAGCTGATTCCGCCGTCGGGCCGCGAGCGCCTCGAGGTGCGGTGCTGGGAAGCGCTGGGCGACGGCGTGATCGACGCGGCGGTCGCGATTCGCGTCGAACATACGATGCGCGACGAGGCGCAGCGCAGCGCGAGCTGGATCGCGCGCCAGCAACGCAAGATCGACGACGGTCTCGTCGCGATGTCGCAGGGCCTCGGCGGCAAGACGTGGTGCGTCGGTAATCATTACACGCTCGCCGACATCGCACTCGGCTGCGCGCTCGGCTATCTCGACTTCCGGATGCCCGAGCTCAACTGGCGCGATCGCCACCCGAACCTCGACAAGCACTTCGCGAAGCTGCTGCAGCGGCCGTCGTTCGCCGACACGCTGCCGCAGAACTGAACCGCACGCGACGCATTCACGCGATTACGCATTCGGCAGACAAAAGAAAAGCGCCCCGCGGGGCGCTTTTCTTTTTGCCGGGCCGCCCCGCGGCGGGGGCGGGGGCCCGCGTCATTCGATCGACGCGTACACGGCTTCGCCGAGCGTGAACGAATCGCTGCGCGCAATCGGCCACCACTTGTCGTACAGCGAGAAGCCGCAGGTCTGGCCGTCGAGCAGCGCGCCGGGCTTCAGGTACTTCAGCAACTGCGACATCAGCCGCACTTCATGCGGCGCGACCCGCTGCACGATGTGATGTGCGCGCAGCTCCGACGGATGCGCGAGGCCGGCTGCCTGCACGAGCTCCTGCAGCGCGTGCAGCGTATTGCGGTGGAAGTTGTACACGCGGTCGGCCTTGTCGGGCACGACGAGCGCGCGCTGGCGCACCGGGTCCTGCGTCGCGACGCCGGTCGGGCAGCGATCGGTATGGCAGTGCTGCGCCTGGATACAACCGACTGCGAACATGAAGCCGCGCGCCGAGTTCACCCAGTCCGCGCCGATCGCGAGCGTACGCGCGATGTCGAACGCGGTGATGATCTTGCCGCTCGCGCCGAGCTTCACGCGATCGCGCACGCCGATCCCGACGAGCGTGTTGTGCACGAGCAGCAGCCCTTCCTGCAGCGGTACGCCGACGTGGTCGGTGAATTCGAGCGGCGCCGCGCCCGTGCCGCCTTCCGCGCCGTCGACGACGATGAAGTCCGGCACGATGCCGGTTTCGAGCATCGCCTTCGCGATCCCGAAGAATTCCCATGGATGGCCGATGCACAGCTTGAAGCCGGTCGGCTTGCCGCCCGACAGCGTGCGCAGCCGTTCGACGAATTCGAGCAGCCCGCGCGGCGTCGAGAACTCCGAGTGCGTCGCGGGCGAGATGCAGTCCTTGCCCATCGGCACGCCGCGCGTCTCGGCGATTTCCGGCGTGATCTTCGCGGCCGGCAGCACGCCGCCGTGGCCGGGCTTCGCGCCTTGCGACAGCTTCACCTCGATCATCTTGACCTGCGGATCGGCGGCCTGCTTCGCGAACTTGTCGGGGTTGAACGTGCCGTCGTCGTTACGGCAGCCGAAGTAGCCGGACGCGATTTCCCAGATGATGTCGCCGCCGTTTTCGCGGTGGTACTTCGACAGCGAGCCTTCGCCCGTGTCGTGCGCGAAACCGCCTTTCTTCGCGCCGAGGTTCAGCGAGCGGATCGCGTTCGCGGACAGCGAGCCGAAGCTCATCGCCGAGATGTTGAAGATCGAAATGTCGTACGGTTGCGCGCGGTTCGCGCCGACGCGGATACGGAAATCGTGGTTCGGCAGCTTCGTCGGCGCGAGCGAGTGGCTGATCCATTCGTGCGCGACGGCCTTCACGTTCAGCTCGGTGCCGTACGGCCGGTTGTCGGCGACGTTCTTCGCGCGCTGGTAGACGAGGCTGCGCTGCGCGCGCGAGAACGGCTTCTCGTCGGTGTCGTCCTCGACGAAATACTGGCGGATTTCAGGTCGGATGAACTCGAACAGGAAGCGGAAGTGGCCCCAGAGCGGGTAGTTGCGCAGGATCGCGTGGCGGTCCTGCTTCAGGTCGTACAGGCCGAGGGCGACGAGGGCGACGGGAATGATGATCCAGAACCAGGAAAGCACGTGGATCGAGGCGAGCGCGGCCGAAGCGACGAGCAGCAGGACGGCGCACCACATCGCCAGATAGCGTCGTGAAAGCATGGGGACTCCTAGGGTCTATTCATGTATGGAACGCACATGCGAATGCCCGAAATCGCTCGCAGAGCAAGGAGTGAGGAGCGCCGTTTGGCGCAGCCAAACAAGAGACGAACGACGCCGCCATGCGGGCAATTTCGGGCATTCCCGTGGAATGAATTTGTAAATTTTGGGGTTGCCACGAGAAGGGCCGCTCGCCGCGTTGCGCTCCTTGCGAATACCTCAGTATTCGCAGTGTCGCGCGCCTCGCGAGCGGCCCTTCTCGTGGCAACGCATGCGCGTTCCATACATGAATAGACCCTGCATCTTGAAATGCCGCCATGCGTACGCTGCGCGGCGACACGCCGACCGCCGCGGAATCGTGTTCCGCCGGGCGCGGCGTGCCGCAAGTCTAAACCGAATAGGTGTCAGCGTGCTTCGGCGAGCACCTGCGCGGGGCCGCCCGCCGAGGCGGCCTGACCGGGCTGGCCGGCGGCCGCGGATTCGATGATCCCGCCGCCGAGGCAGATCTCGCCGTCGTACAGCACGGCCGACTGGCCGGGCGTGACGGCCCACTGCGCGTCGTCGAACGCGAGCGAGAAGCGTGCTTCGCCAGCCGGGCCGGGCGTGGCGGCGCCGAATGCGCACGCCGCGTCGGCCTGCCGGTAGCGCGTCTTCGCACCGCACGCGAAACCTTCGGCCGGCGGTTCGCCGGCGACCCAGCTCACGTTGCCGGCGACCAGCTCGCGCGCGAGCAGCCACGGATGATCGTGGCCCTGCACGACGTACAGCGTGTTCGACGCGATGTCCTTCGCGGCGACGAACCACGGATCGCCGTTGCCGGTCTTGCTGCCGCCGAGGCCGATGCCCTTGCGCTGGCCGAACGTGTAGAACGCGAGGCCGATGTGCTCGCCGACGACCTTGCCGTCCGGCGTCTTCATCGGGCCGGGTTTGGTCGGCAGATAGCGGTTCAGGAAATCGCGGAACGGCCGTTCGCCGATGAAGCAGATGCCGGTGGAATCCTTCTTCTTCGCGTTCGGCAGCCCGATCTGCGCGGCGATCTCGCGCACCTTCGTCTTCGGGATCTCGCCGAGCGGGAACATCGTCTTCGACAGTTGCGCCTGGTTCAGCCGGTGCAGGAAGTACGACTGGTCTTTCGTGTGATCGAAGGCCTTCAGCAGTTCGAAACGCCCGTCACGCTCGCGTACGCGCGCGTAGTGGCCGGTCGCGATCATTTCCGCGTCGAGCGACATCGCGTGATCGAGGAACGCCTTGAACTTGATCTCGGCGTTGCACAGCACGTCGGGGTTCGGCGTACGGCCGGCCGAGTATTCGCGCAGGAATTCGGCGAATACACGGTCCTTGTATTCGGCCGCGAAGTTGACGGCTTCCACGTCGATGCCGATCAGGTCGGCCACCGACACGACGTCGATCCAGTCCTGGCGCGTCGAGCAGTATTCGCCGTCGTCGTCGTCTTCCCAGTTCTTCATGAACAGGCCGACCACGTCGTAACCCTGTTCCTTGAGCAGCCACGCGGTCACCGACGAATCGACGCCGCCCGACATGCCCACCACTACACGGCGCTTGCTCATTTGTTGACCGCCTGACGTTCGAATGCTTCGGGGCGCGGTGCGACCGAATGCGTGTGCACGAAATCGAGCGGAATGCGCCGCCCGGCGAGGTAATCGTCGACGCAGCGCATTACCGCGGGCGAGCGATGGCGCTCGCTGCAGGCGCGCAGTTCATCGGCGGTCATCCACAGCGTGCGGACGATGCCGTCGTCGAGCGTGTGGCCCGCGATCGGCTCGCCCGCCGCGCCGCAGAACGTGAAGCGCAGGTAGGTTGCACCGGCGGTGCCGGGACGGTCGTAGTGCGCGAGATAGACGCCGACGAGCGCGTCGGGCGTGAACGGGTGCGCGGTTTCCTCGAGCGTTTCCCGGATCACGGCGTCGGCCAGCGTTTCGCCGGCTTCGAGATGGCCTGCCGGCTGGTTGATGCGCAGGCCCGACGAGGTTTCTTCCTCGATCATGAGAAAGCGGCCGGCGTGCTCGACGAGCGCGGCGACCGTCACATGCGGGGTCCAGATTTCAGGTTTCATGGTTCGGCATTTTACCGGTTGCGCCCGAACGCTGCCGGTCGCTGCGCTAAACGAATCGGACCCTTTGAATTCGTCCGTCTTGTCGATTTCACGGTGCGACGAGATGGGCGACGCATGCGGCGATCGAGTCGCGTACGCGCACGATCGCCGGGTCGCGCTGCGTGCTCGTGCGCCAGCCGATTTCGACCGGGTAGTGCGGCAGGTCGACCGGGCATGCGAGCGCGCGCAGCGGGGTGGATTGCGCGATCGCGCGCGCCGCGTGCGCGGGAATCGTCGCGATCGCATCGGAGCCGGCGAGCAGGTACGGCAACGCGGCGAAATGCGTGGTCGACGCCGCGACGTGCCGCTTGTGGCCGAGCGTGGCCAGCGCCTCGTCGACGATCCCGATCACGCCGCCCGACGATACGAGCAGGTGGTCGCGCCGCAGGAAATCGGCGAGCGTCAGCGTGCGCGGCGGCCGCTCGCGGGCGGCCGGGTCGATCAGGCACGCGTAGCCGCCCGTCGCGACCGCGCGCCGGCTGAGCCCGTTCGCCGAGAAGCCGCCGGATGCGATGGCAAGGTCGACGCCATGGCGCAGCAGCGCGTCGCCGGCGATGCCGCTGTGCGTCTGGCGGAAGATCAGCCGGATGCCGGCGGCTTCCCGCGCGACGGCGTCGATCAGCGCGCGGCCGAGCGCGATCTCGAAGTCATCCGACAGCCCGATCGAGATCGTGCGGCCGAGGCGGTCGCCGCCGTCGGCCGCGATCGCGAGGCTTTCGCGGCAACGGTCGAGCGCGTCGGACAGGATCGGCTTCAGTTCGTCCGCGCGCGGCGTCGGCGCGAGCCCGCGGCCGGTGCGCACGAACAGCGGATCGGCATAGATCACGCGCAGCCGCGCGAGCGCCGCGCTCACCGCCGACTGCGTGAGGCCGAGCCGCAGCGCCGCGCGACTCGCGCCGCCTTCCTCGTACAGCGCCTCGAACACCTTCAGCAGGTTCAGGTCGAGGCCGGCGATATCATCTGCATTCATGACACTTATCGTTCTATCGATTTGATCGATGACATCATATCGATAAAGATGGCGTTACCTCATTCACCGGAGACGCCTTCATGTCCACGTCAGTCATCGCCGCGCTGCAGATCGGCGCATCGCCCGCCGGCACGCGCGCCACGCTCGACACGATCCTCGGCTACGAAACCGCGATCCGCGACAGCGGCGCGTCGCTCGTCGTGCTGCCCGAGGCCGTGCTCGGCGGCTATCCGAAAGGCGAGATCTTCGGCACGCGGCTCGGCTACCGGCTGCCCGAGGGCCGCGACGCGTACGCGCGCTATGCCGCGCAGGCGATTGACGTGCCGGGGCCCGAAACCGACGAGCTGGCCGCGCTGTCGCAGCGCACGGGCGCAAGCCTCGTGGTCGGCGTGATCGAGCGCGGCGGCAGCACGCTGTACTGCACGGCGCTGTTTTTCGATCCGCGCGACGGGCTCGTCGCGAAGCATCGCAAGCTGATGCCGACCGGCACCGAGCGGCTGATCTGGGGGCAGGGCGATGGCTCGACGCTGCCCGTCGTCGACACGGCCGCGGGCCGCGCGGGCGCCGCGATCTGCTGGGAGAACCACATGCCGCTGCTGCGCTGCGCGATGTACGCGAAGGGCGTGCAGATCTGGTGCGCGCCGACCGTCGACGAGCGCGACGTCTGGCAGAGCTCGATGCGGCATATCGCGCACGAGGGGCGCTGCTTCGTCGTCAGCGCGTGCCAGGTGCAGCCGTCGCCGCGTGCGCTCGGCATCGACGTGCCGGGCTGGGATCCTGAGCGGCCGCTGATCCGTGGCGGCAGCGTGATCGTCGGGCCGCTCGGCGACCTGCTGACGGAGCCGCTGATCGGCGAAGCCGGGCTCGTGACCGCGCGTATCGATACCGATGAACTCGTGCGGGCGCGCTACGACTTCGACGTGGTCGGGCATTACGCGCGCCCCGACGTGTTCTCGCTGCACGTCGACGAGCGGCCGAAGCGGACGGTCGTGTTCGGCGGGTAGGGAGCGGAGGTGAGCCGGGCGCCGTGCGGCAGCGCGGCGCGCGAACCGCGGCGGCGCGCAACGCGCGTGCCGTCGTGCCGCGTCAGCGCATCGGCGCTTCCGCGATCCGCATGTAGTCGGCGATCCGCCGACCCTCCATGTCCGGAAACTGCTCGTGCACGATGATGTCGCCCATCCGCGCAATGTCGAAGGTGCGGAAATCCTCGCGCAGCTCGCACCACGCGCCGATCGTCCAGCGCCCGCCCCAGTAGACGAGCCCGAGCGGCCACACGCGGCGTTGCGAATGCGCGCCGAGCCGGTCGCGGTAGTCGAAGCTGACGACGTGGCGCGTATCGATGGCCTGGTGGATCGCGTCGACCTTCGCGCAAAACGTCTCGTCGATGTGGAACGACGGCGCGAACACGGGCAGGCGGTCGAGCGCCGTGCGCTTGTCGGCCGGCATCGCCGATGCGATCTTCGCGAGCGCCGAACGCGCACCGCTCGCGAAGCGCGCACCGCCCCAGGTTTCGAGCATGCGTGCGCCGGTGGCGAGCGCCGCGAGCTCCTCGGCCGTGAACGTGAGCGGCGGCAGGCTCGCGTTGCGGTTCAGCCGGTAGCCGATGCCGGCTTCGCCTTCGATCGGCACCCCTGACAGTTGCAGGTCGCGCACGTCGCGATAGACCGTGCGCGGCGACACCGACAGCCAGTCGGCCAGCTGCTGCGCGGTCGTGAGACGACGCCCGCGCAGCAGCTCGGCGATCTGGAACAGGCGGTCGGCACGGCGCGTCATGACGGCACCTCGATTCCAACGGCAGTGGGGACTTCGCGATGATAGCGCCGCGCGCGCCCGACGGCCGCCGTGCTCAGTGGCATTTCGGTGCGTGCAGGCCGACGCGGTTGCCTTCGGTGTCGATCAGGTAGCCGACATAGCCGTAGTTGTTCGGCAGCTCGACGACCGAGCCCTGCACGACGCCGCCCGCACGCTTCGCGCGTTCGAGCGCCGCGACGACCGATTCGCCGGCGTTCAGGTAGACGAGCACGCCGTTCGCGCTCGGCTTCATCTGCTGCGGATCGAACACGATGCTGCCGCCCGTGCTCGATGCGTCGCGGTCGAACGTGGCCATCGGCACGCCGCCGATGACTGCGCGCTGCAGCGTCGTCTGCAGCACGGTTTCGTAAAAACGGATCGCCCGGTCGAAATCGAGGGACGGAATGTCGAACCACGCGATCGCGCGCTCCAGCGTGGCAGTAGCAGTTGCGGACGTCATGACGAGCTCCTTGTTGCGTTGTTATTCGGGTTCGGGAGTAAAGCCAGCCTGCATTGCGCCGGGATTGCAGTGTGAGCGCGGGCTGCTGACACCGTATTGTCAGTAGAGTTGTCAGCCCTGACATGGATGGCGGCCGGGTTCGCGGCGAGCGCGTCGGGATGACGGTGATCCGCCGCGGGCCGACATCTCGGCGAAGCGGCCGAGAGCGATCCGCCGCGCCGGCTGGACGTCAGATGGCGCACGCGTTCAAGGAGGGGGGATCGCGCGTGATCGATCGGCTCGAGCCATACGACGGTGTCGTGAGGCTGGCCGTCACGCAAGACGGTCGTGCCCGGCTCGGAGATGAACCGGGGATGATTCGGAGATTCGCGGCGGCTGGCCGCCCGTGCGAACACGCCTGGAGAGGCTGCTCGAGACGGGGAACGTGCTTTCGTGCGCGCTGCCGAAGCACCGACGCGCGCCGGCAGCATGCGCGGGCGCCGCGCCGGCGGCCCCGCGCGACGGTGCGGCTTACGCGTCGCCTTCCGGCGTGGCCGGACGCGCCTTCACGCTGCCGGCGATCAGGTCGAAGCGGAACAGCCGGCATTCGAGCGCGCCGTTGAACAGCGGCGTCTTCGCCGATTCGCGCAGCCGCAGCTGGCCCGGCAGCGAACGGTCGGACGTCAGCAGGAACGCCTGCCAGCCCGTGAAGCGCTGCTTCAGCGCATCGCCGAGCGCGTTGAAGAACTCGCTGTCGGGGGCGTCGGTGTGGGTGCGGCGGAATGCGTCGTCGTTGCCGCGATTGCGGCCCGTCTCGCGCACCTCGCCGCGCGCGCTGCGGCCGCGCACTTCGATCCGCTCGCCGTACGGCGGGTTCGCGAGGATGATGCCCGGGCCGTCGCACGGCGGCGTCATTCCGCGCGCGTCGACCTGCTTGAGCCATACCGACGGCACGCCTGCACGCTCGAGGTTCGCGCGCGCCTTCTCGAGCATGTCGCCGGAGATGTCGCTGCCGTACACGCCGAGCGCTTCGCCGCGTTTGCCGCGCGCCGCGCGCTTCGCGTCCAGCGCCGGGACCTTCAGCCCTTGCCACGCGGTGATGTCGTACTGCTTGAGTTTCTCGAAGCCGAACCGGCGCTCGACGCCCGGCGCGACGCCGAGCGCGATCTGCGCGGCTTCCGCGAGGAACGTGCCGCTGCCGCACATCGGGTCGTACAGCGCCGTGCCGGGCGTCCAGCCCGTCAGGCGCAGGATGCCGGCCGCGAGGTTTTCGCGCAGCGGCGCCGCGCCCTTGTCGAGACGCCAGCCGCGCTTGAACAGCGGCTCGCCCGACGTGTCGAGGTACAGCGTGCACTCGCCCGCCGTCAGGAACGCGAACACGCGCACGTCCGGCGCACCGGTGTCGATGCTCGGGCGCGCGCCGGTCTTGTCGCGCATCCGGTCGCAGATCGCGTCCTTCACGCGCAACGTCGCGAATTCGAGGCTCTTCAGCGGGGACTTGATCGCGGTGATGTCGACGCGCAGCGTCTGCGTCGCCGCGAACCAGCGCTCCCACGGCTGCTCGAGCGCGAGTGCGTAGACGTCCTGCTCGTTGCGGTACGCGCGGTGCGCGATCTTCAGCAGGACCCGGCTCGCGATCCGCGAATGGAGGTTCGCGGCCATGCCGGCGGCCCAGCCGCCGCTGAAGTGGACGCCGCCCGGCACCTGCGCGCCCGCGGTGAACGGCGCGCCGTTCAGATGGCGGCCGGCGATTTCGGCCAGCTCGGCGGCAAGCGCCGCGTCGAGGCCGCGCGGGCAGGGAGCGAAGAATTCGTACAGGGTGGGCGAGGACATAAGGCGGGTGAGGACGTGCAAAAGTCCACTATTGTACGCGGCGCGGGCGGCCGGGGCCGGCGTTGCGTCGCGTTTCGGTGCTGCGGCGCGGGCCGGGGCGCCGCACAGGCGTGCCAGCAGGCCGCGCGGCGGTGCCCGGGCGGGCACCGCCATGCCGCTGCGGGCTCAGTGCGAGCCCGGCTGGCCGGCGCGCGCGGCCTGGCCGCTGCCCGGCCAGAACAGCGCGAGCGGATTCGACAGCACCGTGCGGACGATCGCGGCGACGAGCGCGCGCACCTTGGTCCGGCGCAGGCTGCGCGAGCGCACGGCCATCGTGAACGCGAGCGCGAAGCTCACGAGCACGTTGAGGATCGCCATGCTGAGCACGCCGGCGCAGGCCCACCACAGCTCGGGGGTGCCGAGCGCATCCTTGCCCAGCACGCCGAGCGCGATGCCGATCGAGCCGGCCGACAGCGTCACGTGCCGCACCTCGAACGGGAACAGGATCACGGTGACGATCGCCGGAACGAGGCCGAGCATCAGGCCGAGCCCGACGTTCGCGACCACGCCGGCCACGTTCGACCGGCAGAAGTGCGCGAGCTTCGCGGCACCGGCCTTGCCGAGCGTGAGGCGCAGCCGGCGGTTGTACGTGAGCGCGTCGCCGACCCGGTGCAGCACGAACCAGTTGTCGGCCCAGCCGGCGAGCAGGCTCGACGCCCACAGCAGCACGCCGGTCAGCGCCGCGTAGAGCGGCGTCGGGCCGAGCAGCGAGAACGAGTGCAGCGTCGCATGCGCCTTCTCCGGCGAGATCAGGTTCGCGTGCAGCAGGTTGCCCGCGAACAGTTGCACCAGCAGGCACACGGGCAGCACGACGAGCACGTTGCCGGAAATCGCGGCGGCCTGCGTGCGGATCAGCGCGATCACCGACGCGACGAACGCCTTCACGCCTTCCTCGTTGCCGGTGTCGTCGAGCTCGCGCGCGAGGGTCGGCGCGGTCATCGCGGGCTGCTTGGTCGCGAGCGTGAAGTGCAGGAAGTGCATCAGCATGAAACTGGCCGCGTAGTTGACGCCCGCAAGCAGCCCCTCGAGCATCGACTGCAGGTGCGCGCCCGTGATCGCGAACTTCACGCACACGGTCACGACGGTGACGAGGCCGCCGCCCGCGGCCATCCGCAGCATCTTCAGGTACTCGGTGCGGCCGCGCGAGATGTAGTGCTCGCCGGTGTCCGCGTTGGTCTCGACGAGCTTGCGCGCGAACAGCGAGAAGTTGCTGCGCACGAGGTGCGACACGCTCTGGCTGTTGTGGTTCGCGTCGACGAGCTCGGCTGTCAGGTGCGCCATGCCGTGCAGGTCGTCGCGCGCCATCCACGCGTTCAGCAGCATCTCGGCGCGCACGATGCGCATGCGCATCCGTTCGACCTGGAACACGATGTCTACCGACACGCCGTTGCGGTACAGGTGCGAGAACACGTCGTCGACGGCGATCCGGCATTCGTCGAGCAGCACGCGCAGGTAGTTCACTTCGTGCAGCAATTTGCTCGGGTCGCCGCCGTCCTCGACGGCCGCATGTGCGGTCTCGACCGCGAGCATCGCGCGCGTGAGGCGGTAGAACGGCTGCGTTTCGAGCGGCTTGCGCGCATCGTCGTCGGAGAGCCGGCTGCGCACCGTCTGCGACAGGCCGGTCGAGCTGATCTGGCAGGTCAGGTTGTGCAGCGCGGCCAGCAGGTCTCGCGAGAACGAGCCCGGCTCGTGGCGCTCTTCGTCGGTGACGTCGAACGAGAGCAGTTCGGCGAGGCGCGTGAGGAGATCGTCGGGCAACGCGTCGATCCATTGCGCGTCTTCCGGCGTCGGGAACATCAGCGTGAAGAGCGCCGACAGCTCGCGGCGGTTCGGCGCGGGCGGGATCAGCGACGAGTCGATCCGCTCGAACAGCGCGCCGAAGAACCCCGAGTGCACGGGCATGCCGGCGTCGCACAGCAACGAAATGCCGTCGCACTCGCGCAGGATGCCGCGCAGGATGCGCGCGGCGTGGGTTTTCCACGCGGGATTGCGATCGAGCACGTGGAACAGGTAGCGCAACCGCGCATGGGCCGGATACGCGCGCGCATCGGCGTCGCGATCGGCCGGCGCGTCGTGCGCGGCCTGCATCGTGCCGGTGCGGCGCAGCCAGTGCGCGAGCTCGATCAGCCATTCGCTGCGCTCGGCGTACGACGCATCGGCGTCGGCGTGCGCGAGCAGCGCATCGAGCTGGTGACCGGCATTGCGCGACGCGCGCCACTTCTTGATCAGGGTCGTCAGGGAACGAAACATAAACGGAATAGCGAAAGCCCTCGGCGGGCGGGTTCGGGATGCCGGCCGGGGAAACGGCGCGGCGCCGGGGAGAACGGGTGAGACGGGGGCCGGTTGCCGGACGATGCGCGGCGACCCGCGATGCGGCTGCCCCGCTGCGGTGCACGCCGATCGCGTGCGGGCGCCGGGAGGCACGGCCGTCGGGCCGAGCGCGGCCCGGCGCCGCTGGCTGGCGCGCACGACGAACGGCGCGAGCCGGAAAGTGCGTAGGATCGTCAATCGGGCCGGAAAACGCAAGCCGACCGTATGGCATGGCGCCGGTTCCGGCCGACTTTGACAAACAATGCAAAGTGGCCTTTTGGCCGATGAGCGTGATGGAAGGCGGCCGGTGCCGCAACGCCGACGGCGGCCAGTGCGTTGGCGACGATCCCGATCACGCCGCCCGAAACCGCGCTGGCGAGCCTGCCGCCGAGCGCTCGCCTTCGCCCAGCCTGCTTACGCGCCGGACTTGCCCGTTGCGCCGGCGTCGCCGCCGGAGGTCGGGTTGGCCGGGCACGGCACGACCGGCGCGGCGGCCGTCCTGCTGCCGGCAGCGGGCGCCGTGGCAGCCGCAGTGCCGCGTCGCGCGGCCATCGCGCGCACGCCGGCCGCGGCTTGCGTGGCAATCACGTCGAGCGCGCGCCGGTGGCCGGCGACGAGCGCGTCGTAGCCGTCGGCAACGGGTTCCGCGACACTCGTGCGGCACGTCATCACGGCCTGCGTGGCGAGCGAGCGCACGCTCCACACGGCGTCGACCGCCGCGCGCCTGGCCGGCCACGATTCGAAACGCTGCACGTTCACGCTGATCCGATACACGGGCACGCCGGGCGGGTACGCGGAATTCGCGACGTCGATCGTGCCGAGCTGCGCGGCGAGATCGTCCGACAGCGCACGGCGGATTTCGTCGGCGGGCGGCGACGCCCAGCGTTCCTGCTCGAGCACGTCGACCTGCGCGGCGTTCTTCTGCACGACCAACTGGCTCTTCGCGACCTGCTCGGGCACGCCGACCGCCGGCACCTCGATCAGGAACGCCGGGTTGGCAGGCGCGGTCCGCAGCGGCGCCGCGGCGTCAGCCGGGCTGAGCGTGTAGAACCGCGCGGGCGGCGAGCTGCACGCGGTGAGCGCGAGGGCGGCGACAGCCGCCGCCGCGCCGCTCACGAAACCGTTCACGCGTGTCGTCGTCATTGTTTATCTCCTGGCTTGCCCTTGAGCAGCGATTCGGGGTGGCGCTCCAGATAGTCGGCGAGCGCGTTCAGCGATTGCAGCGTGCGCGTGAGCTCCTTCAGCGCGCCGCGCACGTCGGACTGCAGCGGCGAATCCTGCTGCAGCGTCGCTTCGGCGGTCGAGAAGGTCTGCTTCGCGGCCGACAGCGTGTCGCGCGCTTCCGGCGCGACCTGCGTGTCGAGCTGCTTGAACAGCTTGTCGGCATTCGCGAGCGCGCTGTTCAGGTTCGCACCGATCTGGTCGAACGGCACCTTGTCGAGCTTCTTCGCGATGTCGGCGACCTGCAGCTGCAGCTCGTCGAGCGTATTCGGCACGGTCGGCAGCTCGAGCGGCTGGCGCGCCGTGTCGATCTTCACGGCCGGCGCCTTCGGGAAGAAGTCGAGCGCGACGTACAACTGGCTCGTCAGCAGGTTGCCGGTGCGCAACTGGCCGCGCAGCCCGTGCTGGACGAGCCGCTCGACGATCTCGCGGCGGGCCGGCTCGCCCTTGCTCTCGATCGTTTCGCGGAAGCGGCGGCCGAGGCGTTCCGGATACACGTTCATCGTCACCGGCATCCGGAAGTTCTTCGTCTTCGGATCGAAGTCGATGCCGATATTCGTCACTTCGCCGAGCACGATGCCGCGGAAGTCGACCGTCGCGCCGACCGCGAGCCCGCGCAGCGACTGGTTGAAGTTCATCACGACCTGCAGCGGCTGGCCGTCCGGGTCGCGCATCGCGTCGCCCTCGTCGGACGCGAGGCGGAACGTCGTGTTGTTCGGCGCCGTCGCGCCGGAGCCCTGGTTCGGCGGCGTCTGGAACGCGATGCCGCCGAGGATCACCGTCGCGAGCGACTGGGTGTTCAGCTTCAGGCCGCTCGAGTCGAGCCGCAGGTCCACGCCGCTTGCCTGCCACCAGCGCGAGTTCACGCCGACGTACTGGTCGTACGGCGCATTGACGAACACGTTGAACGTGACGCCCGTGCCGTCCTTGTCGAGCGAGAAGCCGACCACCTGGCCGACCTGCACGCGGCGGTAGTAGACCGGCGAGCCGATGTCGACCGAGCCGAGCGAATCGCCGCGCAGCACGTACTGCGTGCCTTTCTGGTCGCCCGTGACGGCGGGCGGCGTCTCGAGGCCCGTGAAGTCGGTCAGCGTATCCTCCGAGCGCCCGGCGTCGACGCCGATGTACGCGCCCGACAGCAGCGTGCCGAGCCCCGACACGCCGGTCGCGCCGACGCGCGGCCGCACGATCCAGAAGCGCGAGCCCTTGACCGCGAAGTCCTCCGCTTCCTTCTTGAGCTGCACCTGGACGAGCACGCGCGACAGGTCCTTCGACAGCTTGATCGTCTTGACCATGCCGATCTCGACGTCCTTGTACTTGACCTGGGTCTTGCCGGGCTCGAGTCCTTCGGCGCTATGGAAGCTGATCGTGATTTCCGGGCCGCGCTCGCGCACGGACTTGATCACGAGGCCGATGCCGATCAGCGCGGCGATCAGCGGCACGAGCCAGACGAGCGACGGCAGCCAGCCGCTTTTCGTCGAGATCGTCGGATCGGGCGGCCGGGGCGCGTCCTGCTGCGGGCCTTGTGGACTATTCATGGTGATTCCCTGAGGTTTCGACTGGATCCCAGATCAGGCGGGGATCGAACTGCATCGATGCGAGCATCGTCAGGATCACGACGGAACCGAACGCGAGCGCGCCGGGGCCGGCCGTGATGATGGCGAGCGAACGAAAATGGACGAGCGCGACGGTCAGCGTCACGACGAAGATGTCGAGCATCGACCAGCGGCCGATGCGTTCGACGATCCGGAACAGGCGCGTGCGCTGCAGCGGCCGCCAGGCGGTGCGTCGCTGCGCACTGATCACGAGGATCAGCAGCACGCCGAGCTTGAGCATCGGCACGAGAATGCTCGCGACGAACACGACGACGGCGAGCGGCCAGTCGCCGGAGACCCAGAAATAGATCACGCCGCTCATGATCGTGTCTTCCTGCGAGCCGACGATCGACGCGGTGCGCATGATCGGCAGCAGGTTCGCGGGAATGTAGAGGATCGCGGCGGCGAGCAGCAGCGCCCACGTGCGCATCAGGCTGTTCGGCGTGCGGAAATGGAGCGCGCTGCCGCAGCGCGCGCAATGTGCGTGCGGGTGGTCGAGCGTCTGCACGAGGCCGCATGCGTGGCAGCTGGCGTAGCCCTCGCGGGCGGCGGTCGGGATCGTCATCGGCGGGCGGCTTCCGGCGGCGGGGCGGCATCGTCGGGCTGCCCGGGCGAGCGGCCGGCGCGCAGGTCGTCGGCGATGTCCCACAGCGTGCGCGGATCGAACATCAGCACGACGGCGATCATCAGCGTGAGCGCGGCGAACGCGAACAGCGCGGCCTCGGGAACGACCCTTGCGAGACTCACCATCTTCACGATCGTGACGAGGATGCCGAGCATGAACACCTCGATCATGCCCCACGGCCGCACGAGCTCGATCGCGCGCAGCACCAGGTTGAAGCCGGGCGGTACGACGCCGCGCCGTATCGGCAGCAGCAGGTACAGCAGCGCGGACATCTCGACGAGCGGGAACAGCACGGTCGAGCAGAACACCATCACGCCGACGATCGCCATGTCCTGGTGCCACAGCGAATCGATCGCGCCGATCAGCGTGGTCTGCACGCGGTTGCCGTTCACGTCCATTTCGAGGATCGGAAACGCCTGCGCGATCGAGAACGTGATCAGCGCCGCGAGCGCGAGCGCGCAGATCCGCTCGATCTGCGCGGTGCTGTTGCGATAGAGCAGCGCATCGCAGCGCGGGCAGCGCGCGATTTCACGTCCGCTCAGGCGCGGTTTGTGCAACAGTGCGTCGCACTCGTGGCAGGCAATCAGGTCGTTTCGTTGCATGGAAAAGGCAGTGGTGCGACGGCTGGGGAGACGCGTCGACGGGGCCGGAACCCGCGCCAATCTTACCAAAAGGCCTTTTTCGGCGTGTCAACGATCGAGGGTTCGGTGACTGATCGGTAACATGACGGGAAGCTGTCAGCCGGCTGGCGGGCCTGTCTTCAGAGTCCGCGCGCGTCAAAAGGTTGCGGTAGCATGGCGCCCTTGACATGCGTCGGACGAATTTACCGGCGCAGCCGTTCGCTGAACTGAGGAACCCAAGATGGCATCGAAATCGCCGCCGGCCGTGCCGGCACGCTACGCGCATACCGCGATCGCACTGCACTGGCTGATCGCGCTGCTGATCGTCTGCGGCTTCGCGCTCGGCTGGGTAATGACGGACATTCCCGGCTTCACGCCGACCAAGCTGAAGTACTTCTCGTGGCACAAGTGGATCGGCGTGACGGTGTTCGCGCTGGCCGTCGTGCGCGTGCTGTGGCGTGCGACCCACGTGCCGCCGGCGCTGCCGGGCGGTACGCCCGCGTGGCAGCGCGCGGCGTCGCACGGCGTGCACATGCTGCTGTACGTGCTGATGATCGCGATCCCGGTGACGGGCTACCTGTACAGCTCGGCGTCGAACATCCCGGTCGTCTATCTCGGCATCGTGCCGCTGCCGCGCCTGATCGACCCCGATCCGGCGCTCAAGGAAACCTTCAAGACGCTGCATGTGTCTTTGAATTACATTCTGCTTGCGCTCGTCGCGATGCACGTGCTCGCGGCGCTCAAGCACCAGCTGTTGGACCGCGACGGCCTGTTGTCGCGCATGCTTCCCTTTGCCAAATGAAGGATCCCATGAAAGTGTCTTTCTCCCGCTCCATGCTGACCGCGTTCGCCGCGGCGGCGCTTGTCGCGTCGGGCGCGGCGCATGCCGACGTCGATCTCGCGAAGAGCAAGGTGTCCGCCGTGTCGAAACAGATGAACGTACCGACCGAAGGCGCGTTCAAGAAGTTTTCCGCGCAGGTGAAGTTCGACCCGGCGAAAGCTGCGCAAGGCAGCGCGCAAATGACGATCGACGTCGCGAGCTTCGACCTCGGCGACAAGATGTACAACGACCAGGTCGCGGGCAAGGACTGGTTCGACGCGAAAGCCTATCCGCAGGCGACGTTCGTGTCGTCGGCGATCGCGCCGGCCGGCGGCAACAAGTACAACGTGACCGGCAAGCTGACGATCAAGGGCAAGGCCGAGACCGTCACGGTGCCCGTCACGGTCGCGCAAAACGGCGCGACGCAGACCTTCGACGGCGTGCTGCCGATCAAGCGTTCGGCCTTCAACGTCGGTACCGGCGAGTGGAAGGACACGTCGATCGTCGCGGACGAAGTGCAGATCAAGTTCCATCTCGTCGCCACGAAGTAAGCGGCGGGTTGCCGCCTCAACTGAATGCCGCGCGAGGGCGCGGCGCCGTTCCCAGGAGAAAAAGTTTGAAAAAGCATCTGATCATCGCCGCAGGCGCGCTGGCCGCTTCGCTGTCGTTCTCGGCGTTTGCCGACACCGCAACGTACCAGTTCGACCCGAGCCACACGTACCCGAGCTTCGAGGCCGACCACTTCGGCGGCCTGTCGGTCTGGCGCGGCAAGTTCGACAAGTCGAGCGGCACCGTGACGCTCGATCGCGCGGCGAAGACGGGCACGGTCGACGTGACGACCGACATCGCGTCGATCCACACCGGCAGCGCGAAGCTCGACGAGCACCTGCAGACGGCCGAATTCTTCGATGCAGCGAAGTTCCCGCAGGCGAACTACAAGGGCACGATCAAGTTCGACGGCGACAAGCCGGTATCGGTGGTCGGCAACCTGACGCTGCATGGCGTCACGAAGCCGCTGACGCTGAAGATCGATTCGTTCAAGTGCATGCCGCACCCGATGCTCAAGCGTGAAGTGTGCGGTGTCGACGCCGTCGGCGAATTCAGCCGCGACGATTTCGGCCTCGACTACGGCAAGCAGTACGGCTTCAAGATGAAGACGAAGCTGCTGATCACGGCCGAAGCGGTCAAGCAGCAGTAAGACTTCCCGGCGAGGCCGGCCGTCGCACCGGCCGCCGCGTGCAAACCGCCGCGCTCCCGTTACCGGGGGCGCGGCGGTTTTTTTTGCGCGCCTATAATCGCCCGAGCGCAGCATGCGGCCATGCGGCGCCGGGCAGGCCGACGGCGCGCGAGCGGCCGCCCCGCACAGAACGTACAACGACAAGGAGATCGCCGATGCATGCCGTCACGCAGTCCAGCTCCATTGCTTCGTCGCCGCGCGTGTGGCGCGCGGTGGTCGCCGCGTCGATCGGCAATGCGCTCGAGTGGTTCGATCTCGTCGTCTACGGCTTCTTCGCGGTGACGATCTCGAAGCTGTTCTTCCCGGCCGGCAACGACACCGTGTCGCTGCTGCTCACGCTCGGCACGTTCGGCGTGTCGTTCTTCATGCGCCCGCTCGGCGCGATCGTGCTCGGCGCGTATGCCGACCGCGCGGGCCGCAAGGCCGCGCTCACGCTGTCGATCCTGCTGATGATGGGCGGCACGCTGATCATCGCGGTGCTGCCGACGTACGAGACGATCGGCGTCGCGGCGCCGGTGATCCTCGTCGCCGCGCGGCTGATGCAGGGCTTCTCGGCCGGCGGCGAGTTCGGCAGTGCGACTGCGTTCCTCGCCGAGCACGTGCCGGGCCGGCGCGGCTTCTTCGCGAGCTGGCAGGTCGCGAGCCAGGGGCTCACGACGCTGCTCGCCGCCGGCTTCGGCACCGTGCTGAACGCGCAGCTCACGGCCGCGCAGATGGCGTCGTGGGGCTGGCGCGTGCCGTTCTTCTTCGGCCTGCTGCTCGGGCCGGTCGCGTACTACATCCGCACGAAGGTCGACGAGACGCCGGAATTCCTCGCCGCGGAAGGCACCGCGAACCCGCTGCGCGACACGTTCGCGTCGCACAAGGCGCGCCTCGTCGCCGCGATGGGCGTGGTCGTGCTCGGCACCGTCGCGACCTATCTCGTGCTGTTCATGCCGACCTACGGCGTGAAGCAACTCGGCCTCGCGCCGTCGGCCGCGTTCGCGGCGATCCTCGTCGTCGGCGTGATCCAGATGGCGTTCGCGCCGCTCGTCGGCCACTGGTCGGACACCTACGGCCGCGTACGCGTGATGATCGCGCCGGCCGTCGGCATCCTCGTGCTGATCTACCCGGCATTCGCGTACCTGGTCGCCCATCCGGGCTTCGGCACGCTGATCGCGCTGCAGGTGCTGCTCGCGTTCCTGATGACGGGCTATTTCGCGGCGCTGCCGGGTTTGCTGTCCGAAGTGTTTCCGGTGCAGACGCGCACGACCGGAATGTCGCTCGCGTATAACGTGGCGGTGACGATCTTCGGCGGCTTCGGGCCGTTCATCATCGCGTGGCTGATCAAGGCGACCGGGATGAAGACCGCGCCGAGCTTCTACCTGATGTTCGCGGCCGTGCTGAGCCTCGTGGCGCTGGTCGTGCTGCGCAAGCGGTTCGGCTTTCGGTGACAGGACGGAGCGGCGCGCGTCAGTTGCCGGCGCGCTCGCATACGGGCTGCGCCGGCATCAGCTGCGGTCTGGCTTCGACGGTCCGCACCGGGCGCCCGGCGAGTGCCGCAAGCGCCTGATCGAGCTGCCAGTCGGTTGCCGTGCCGAACTCGCGCTGCGGCAGCGCCGCGCTCTTCGCCGTATCGATCTTCGCGAGCGCACGCTGCTCGCGCAGCTTCTGCCGTTCCTTGCGCACCTTCGCGAACGGATCGGGCGCAAGCCGGTCCGCATACGGTGCACGGGCGAGATCGGCTTCCCGGTACCACAGCAGCACGCCGTCGACGTCCGAGTCGCGACGCGGCGGCACGAGCCAGTCCGGCACGACGCCGTAGCCGTCCATCGGGCAGCCGTTCGGCCGCAGGTTGCGCGCGTACGTGAAATTCAGGCGCGTGCCGTCGATCAGGTCGACGCCCGTTTGCGCGAGCCCCTTCCCGTAGGTCGGCATGCCGAGCAGCTTCGCGCGGCCGAGATCCTTCAGCGCCGCCGCGGTCGCTTCGGCGGCCGATGCGCTCTGCCCGTCGACGAGTACGACGAGCGGCACGGTGCGCCACCAGTCGTCGGCCAGCAGCGGCGCGAGCGGATCCTGGCCGTGCATGACCGGCAATTCGTAGTCGGGCCAGTTGGTCGTGTAGCGGCGGCGGTTGGCGTCGCCGCGCTCGACCGTCACCATCGCGGTGCGATCGCGTCCCGCGAACAGCGCGGTGATGCCGATCGCGGCATTGAGTGCGCCGCCGCCGTTGATGCGCAGGTCGAGAATCACGCCTTTCACCGGCGGCCCCGCGCGGCGCGCGGCCTGTACTGCGTCGACGTAGTCGCCGACCGCCGGTTCCGGGAAGCTCGACAGCCGCGTGTACAGGATGTCGCCGTCGAGCCGTTTCGCGGTCGCCGGATGCGGCTTGAGGATCGTTCGCACGGGCGCGAAGCTCAGCACCGCGTGCGACGGGCCGCGCTGGACCGTGAGCTTCAGCGGCACGCCTGCGTCGCCCTTGGCGAGTTTGGCCAGGTCGGCGGCATCGATGCCGACGACGCTCGTATCGTTCATCGCGACGACGAGATCGTCGGGGCGCACGCCGGCTTTTTCCGCGGGCGCGTCGGGAGTCACGTCGACGATGTGCAGCCCGTCGGGCCGCGTCTCGAACACGATGCCGATGCCGGGCGTGCCGTCGCGCGCGCGACGTTCGTCGTCGCGCCGCTCCTGTTCCTCCTTCGCGTCGAAGAAACGTGCGTACGGCAGCGTCTTGATTCCCGCGTGGGTCGTTGCGTCGAGCAGCGCGCCGATGTCGATGTCGGTCAGGTGCTGCTTCTTGAGCAATTCGACGGCCGCCTTGAGCTCGCAGATCTGCGGCTCCCAGTCGGGCGGGCAGGGCGAGGGCGGCTGGGCCTTGGCGGGCGACGCGGCGGGTGCAGAGGCGGCAGACGCGGGCGGGGCGGACGCCGGCTGTTGCGCACCGACGGACGACACGCACGGCAGGAGCGTGGCCGTGACGGCAGCGCAAACGGCAAGGCGAAGAACGACACGCGTGGAAGGCATCATCGGGACCGCGCATTTGAACGGAGAGCGAAGGTGCTGTTCCGCTGACGCACGGCGGGCGGCGCGGCGGGACGGTCACGATTGTAGCCGACGCGCGTGACGGGGCAGGGCGAGCGGGCGGCGCGATGCACGGCAGTGGCGCGGGCATGAAAAAAGCCGGCCCAACCGGGCCGGCTTTTGGTCTGTGCCGAAGCAGCGTGGCGCTTAAACCTGCGCGCCTGCGTTCGGATCGTCCGGATCGTGCGCGGACTTCTTTTCCTTGATCAGGTCTTCGCGCTTGATGCCGAGCCACATCGCGAGCGAACCCGCGACGAACACCGACGAGTAGATGCCGAACATGATGCCGACCGTCAGCGCGAGTGCGAAGTAGTGCAGCGTCGGGCCGCCGAAGAAGAACATCGACAGCACCATCATTTCGGTCGACGTGTGCGTGATGATCGTACGCGACATCGTGGTCGTGATCGCGTGGTTGATCACTTCCTGCACGCTCATCTTGCGCTCGCGGCGGAACGTTTCGCGGATCCGGTCGAAGATGACGACCGACTCGTTGACCGAGTAGCCGAGCACCGCGAGGATCGCCGCGAGCACCGCCAGCGAGAACTCCCACTGGAAGAACGCGAAGAAGCCGAGAATGATCACGACGTCGTGCAGGTTGGCGATGATGCCGGCCACTGCGTACTTCCACTCGAAGCGGAACGACAGGTAGATCACGATGCCGATCACGACGCACGCGAGCGCGAGCAGGCCGTCGGTCGCGAGCTCCCGGCCGACCTGCGGGCCGACGAACTCGACGCGCTGCAGCGTGACGTCGGGGTTCTGCGCCTTCAGCGCGCCCATCACCTGGTCGCTCTGCTGCGCGGACGTGAGGCCTTCCTTCAGCTGCAGGCGGATCAGCACGTTGCGCGACGTGCCGAAGTTCTGCACCTGCGCGTCGGCATAGCCGAGCTTGCCGAGCGTCGCACGCACGGGCTCGAGCTCCGCCGCCTGCTGGTACTGCACTTCGATCACCGTACCGCCGGTGAATTCGACGGACAGGTGCAGCCCGCGATGGAACAGGAAGAACACGGCGGCGAGGAACGTGACCAGCGAGATCACGTTGAACACCAGCGCGTGCCGCATGAACGGAATGTCTTTACGGATGCGGAAAAATTCCATGGTCTTCTCCGGGGCCTTATTGGGTCGAGCCCGGTTTCTTCGGCGACACGCCTTGCTGCGCGCGGTTGCGCAACTGCGGCTTGCCGGCGCGTGGCGCGTTGCCCTTCGCGGGGGCGGCGAGCTTCGCGGCGCGGGCGGTGTCGGTCGATTCGTCGGCGTCGGTGAACGACGCGGCGGCGGCGCCTTCCGGCTTCCACACCTGGCCGATCGCGAGCGACTTCAGCTTCTTGCGGCCGCCGTACCAGAGGTTGACGATCCCGCGCGAGAAGAACACCGCGGAGAACATCGACGTCAGGATACCGAGGCAGTGCACGATCGCGAACGCGCGAACCGGGCCCGAGCCGAACGCGAGCAGCGCGAGGCCGGCGATCAGCGTCGTGACGTTCGAGTCGAGAATCGTCGCCCACGCATGCGCGTAGCCGGCCTGGATCGCGGTCTGCGGCGGCTGGCCCGCGCGCAGTTCTTCACGCACGCGCTCGTTGATCAGCACGTTCGAGTCGATCGCCATACCGAGCGCGAGCGCGATTGCGGCGATACCCGGCAGCGTCAGCGTCGCCTGCATCAGCGACAGCACGGCGACCAGCAGCAGCAGGTTCACCGACAGGCCGATCACCGATACCACGCCGAACAGCATGTAGTACGCGATCATGAACACGGCGATCGCGCAGAAGCCCCAGATCACCGAGTGGACGCCCATCTTGATGTTGTCCGCGCCGAGGCTCGGGCCGATCGTGCGCTCCTCGATGATGTCCATGGGCGCTGCGAGCGAACCGGCGCGCAGCAGCAGCGCGAGGTCCGCCGCGGCCTGCGGCGTCGGCTGGCCCGTGATCTGGAAGCGGTCGCCGAGTTCCGACTGGATCGTCGCGACCGTCAGCACTTCGCCCTTGCCCTTCTCGAACAGCACCATCGCCATCGGCTTGCCGATGTTCTCGCGCGAGACCGCGCGCACCGAGCGGCCGCCCGCCGAATCGAGGCGGATGTTGACCGACGGACGCTGGTGATCGTCGAAGCCGGCCGATGCATCGATGATGCGGTCGCCCGTGAAGATCACTTCCTTCTTCAGCAGCACCGGCGCCTGGTTGCCCTGCGTGAACAGCTCTTCACCCGGCGGCACCGGGTCGTTCGGGTTCGGGTGCGTGTTGATCGGGTCGGCAAGGCGCGCTTCGAGCGTCGCGGTGCGGCCGATGATGTCCTTCGCCTTCGCGGTGTCCTGCACGCCCGGCAGCTCGACGACGATGCGGTCGCTACCTTGCTGCTGCAGGATCGGCTCGGACACGCCGAGTTCGTTCACGCGGTTGTGGAGCGTCGTCAGGTTCTGCTTGAGCGCGGCGTCCTCGACGGACTTCTGCACGGCCGGCGTGAACGTGCCGACGACCTGAGTGCCGCCGCCGCCGGGCTGCGTCGCCCATTGCAGCTCGGTGATCGACAGTGCGAGCAGCTTGCGGGCGTCTTCCGCCGTCTGCGCATCGCTGAAGTTGACGACCACGGACTGGTCGACGCGGCTCACGCCGCCGTCGCGGATGTTCTTGTCGCGCAGCAGCGTGCGCGCGTCGGACGCGTCGGAATCGAGCTTCTTCGTCAGCGCGCCCGTCATGTCGACCTGGAGCAGGAAGTGGACGCCGCCACGCAGGTCGAGGCCGAGATACATCGGCAGCGCGTGCAGGGAGGTCAGCCAGCGCGGCGACGCGCTCTGCAGGTTCAGGGCGACGACGTACTGCGGATCGTTCGGGTCGGCGTTCAGCGACTTCTGCAGCAGGTCCTTGACGCGCAGCTGCGTATCGGTGTCCTTCAGGCGCACGCGGATGTTCGCGTTGGACGCCGTGTTCTCGAAGGTGACGTCGTCCGGCGTGATCTGCGCGGAGGCGAGCGCGGATTCGACCTGGGTCAGCGTGGTCGAGTCGAGCTTGACCGTGGCCTTGCCGCTCGACACCTGCACCGCCGGCGCTTCGCCGAAGAAGTTGGGCAATGTGTACAGAAGGCCGATGGCGAGCGCCACGACCATCACGACATATTTCCAGAGTGGGTAACGATTCATGAGGGGGCCGAACGGGTGGTTGGCGTGAAAGCGTCGCGTCCGGCGCCGCGTCGGCCCGCTCTCTCAGGCGGGCACGGCGCGGGGAGCCGGACGCTCGGTGAAGGGCTTACAGCGACTTGATCGTGCCCTTCGGCAGAATGGTCGTGACCGCAGCCTTCTGCACGGTGATTTCGGTGCCTTCGGCGATTTCGA
Organism: Burkholderia sp. SRS-25; assembly: GCF_004343765.1. NCBI lineage: Bacteria > Pseudomonadati > Pseudomonadota > Betaproteobacteria > Burkholderiales > Burkholderiaceae > Burkholderia > Burkholderia sp. SRS-25. The sequence continues at coordinate 75,639 of NZ_PTXM01000025.1, read as the reverse complement.
CGCCGATGTAGCCTTCGGTGACCTTCGTCACCTTGCCCACGAGGCCGCCGCTCGTGACGACTTCGTCGCCCTTGGCCATGGCCGCGAGCATGTTGCGGTGCTCCTTCTGACGCTTCATCTGCGGACGGATCATGATGAAGTAGAGCACGGCAAACATCAGGATGAGCGGCAGGAAGCTCATCAGGCTCGATTCGGCGCCACCGGCACCTTGGGCGAACGCGTTGGAAATGAACGGCACGTTGGTCTCTCCGTAGGGGAAGATCGAAAAATAAGCCGGTTATTCTACCACCGGCCCCATGCGCAAACGGCTCGGCAAATGCGCTTTCGGATCAAGCTGTTAAAGCGCGAACCGGTACCGTTGCGACTTGCATGGAAAGGCAATTGTAATGTTTGTCGGATCCGAGCGGCAGTTGGGACTCAATTGTTTAGGACGAGTCCCAGCAGATTGTCGATCCGTTTAGTGCTTGTCTTATCAAGGGCGGTACGACCGCCGGTCAGTCGACCCCTCTGGCGCGATCCTCCGCGAAGCGCTGGCGGAACGCGTCGAACGTGTGGGTCTCGATCGCTTCGCGAATCTCGCTCATCAGCTGCAGGTAGTAGTGCAGGTTGTGGATCGTGTTGAGCTGTGCGCCGAGGATCTCGCCGACGCGGTGCAGGTGATGCAGGTAGCCACGCGAGAAGTTCTGGCACGTGTAGCACGTGCAGCTCGCGTCGAGCGGCTTCAGCGAATTCTTGTGCGTCGCGTTGCGGATCTTCACGTCGCCGAAGCGCGTGAACAGCCAGCCGTTGCGCGCGTTGCGGGTCGGCATCACGCAGTCGAACATGTCGATGCCGTTCGCGACGCCCTCGACCAGGTCCTCCGGCGTGCCGACGCCCATCAGGTAGTGCGGCTTGTTGGCCGGCAGCTTCGGGCCGACGTGCTGCAGCACCCGCATCATGTCTTCCTTCGGCTCGCCGACCGACAGCCCGCCGATCGCGAGGCCGTGGAAGCCGAGTTCGGCGAGGCCCGCGAGCGATTCGTCGCGCAGGTCCTCGAACATCCCGCCCTGGACGATCCCGAACAGCGCATTCGGGTTGCCGAGCCGGTCGAACTCGTCGAGCGAGCGCTTCGCCCAGCGCAGCGACATGCGCATCGAGTCGGCCGCTTCCTTGTGCGTGGTCGGCACGCCGTTGGTCGCATACGGCGTGCACTCGTCGAACTGCATCACGACGTCGGAGTTCAGCACCTTCTGGATCTGCATCGACACTTCCGGCGACAGGAACAGCTTGTCGCCGTTGATCGGCGACGCGAACGTCACGCCGTCCTCGGTGATCTTGCGCAGGTCGCCCAGCGAGAACACCTGGAAGCCGCCCGAGTCGGTCAGGATCGGCTTGTTCCAGCCCATGAAGCCATGCAGGCCGCCGTGCGCGTCGATCGTGTCGAGGCCCGGGCGCAGCCACAGGTGGAACGTGTTGCCGAGGATGATCTGGGCCTTGATCTCGTGCAGCTCGCGCGGCTGGATCGCCTTCACCGTGCCGTACGTGCCGACCGGCATGAAGATCGGCGTCTCGACCACGCCGTGGTTGAGCTTCACGCGGCCGCGGCGCGCATGGCCGTCGGTCGTCAGCAGTTCGAATTCGAGCCCGTTCGCCGGGCGGTCCTGCACGGGGGCGTGCGTATCGTGGGATGAACCTTCGGTCATCGAGTCATTCTCCTTGCTACCGGGCTGCTCTGCATGGGACCAGAGTAACCGCTAAAGCGCTAACTCTGGATCGCAAGTCCGGCGCATGTTGGAAACGCTGCCGAGAAACCGGCGGCGGGGAAAAGCGGGTGCGCGCAAAAGCGTCGCGCGCACAAAGGGAAAACGGGCGCTGCGCTGCAACGGTGGCTGCGCGGGCCGTCGCGCCCGCCGTGCTTCACGCGCTCGGCGCCTCCGCCACGTCGCGCCGCGTGAGCAGCATCGCGTCGCCGTAGCTGAAGAAGCGGTAGCGCTCGTCGATCGCGTGCCGGTACGCGGCGCGGATCGTCTGGACGCCTGCGAACGCGGACACCAGCATCAGCAGCGTCGACTTCGGCAGATGGAAGTTCGTGACGAGCCGGTCGACCACGCGGAAACGATAGCCGGGCGTGATGAAGATGTCGGTCTCGGCCTGCGTGGCCGCGAGCGGGCGGCCCGCTTCGTCGGCCGAGCGCGCCGCGGCTTCGAGCGCGCGCATCGACGTCGTGCCGACCGCGATCACGTTGCCGCCGCGTGCACGGGTCGCGGCGATCTTGTCGACGAGCGACTGCGGCAGGTCGTACCACTCGCTGTGCATCTTGTGCTCGGCGATGTTGTCGACGCGCACCGGCTGGAAGGTGCCGGCGCCGACGTGCAGCGTGAGCGTCGCGCGCTCGACGCCCATCGCGTCGAGCCGGTCGAGCATCGGCTGGTCGAAGTGGAGCCCGGCCGTCGGCGCGGCGACCGCGCCCGGGTTGCTCGCGTAGACGGTCTGGTAGCGCGTCTCGTCGGTCGCGTCCGGATCGTGCTCGATATAGGGCGGTAGCGGCAGGCGGCCGTACTGCTCGATCAGGTCGAGGCACGGCGCGGGGAAGTTCAGCGTGAAGAACGGGTCGACGCGCTCGCCGACCGTCACGTCGAACGCATCGGCGAGCCGCAGCGTCGTGCCGGCGCCCGGCGACTTGCTCGCGCGGATTTGCGCGAGCGCCGTGTGCGTGCCGGTCACGCGCTCGATCAGCACCTCGATCTTGCCGCCGCTGGCCTTCTGGCCGAAGAAACGCGCCTTCAATACCTTGGTATCGTTGAAGACGAGCAGGTCGCCGGCCGCGATGCACGACGGCAGCTCGGTGAAATGGCGGTCGACGAGGCGCGCGGGCGCGACGGTGCCGTCGACCTCGAGCAGGCGGCTCGCGGTGCGATCGGGCAGCGCGGTTTGTGCAATCAGCTCGGGCGGCAGATTGAAATCGAAATCGGAAAGCGTGAACATGCGGGCTGGTTCGAAGCGGCCGGCGGGCGTCGCCGGCAGGGCGGAAACGCGTAAATGGGGCGCGCGAGCCGCTATGATGACGGGATGCGCGGCCTGGCCGGCGTCGTTCGTTCGGACGACGTGAAAGCCGCTATTGTACTTGCCTTGAGAAGCACCCAGACGATCCGATGCCTGTGTCACCACGCCGTTCCCCCGCTGCCGTTGCCGATTCCGCCGATCCGTTCGACGCGGAGGATGTCGCGCCGCCCGCGCAAGGCGCGGGGGAGCGTGATTCCGCGGCGCGCGCCGCGCCGCGCCGCGCCGGCCCGAAGCGCGGCGCCGACGGCAGGCTCGCGCAGCCGGCTGCCTCCGCGCCCGATGCCGATGGCGCGGCTGAAATCGACGCGGCAGGCGCGGCCGGCGCGAAGCGCAAGAAGAAGCCCGCCGCCGACAAACCCGTGAAGACCGTCGACAAGCTCGCGAAGCTCGGCCTCACGCGCTCGATCGATCTCGTGCTGCATCTGCCGATGCGCTACGAGGACGAAACCACGCTCACGCCGATCGGCGAGCTGCTGCCGGGCGGCATCGCGCAGACCGAAGGCGTCGTGTTCGACAACGAGGTCGCGTACCGGCCGCGCCGCCAACTGGTCGTGAAGATCCAGGACGACGACGGCGAGCACCTCGTGCTGCGCTTCCTGAATTTCTACGGCTCGCAGGTCAAGCAGATGGCCGTCGGCCAGCGGCTGCGCGTGCGCGGTGACGTGCGCGGCGGCTTCTTCGGGATGGAGATGGTGCATCCGGCGGTGCGTGTCGTCGAAGCGGATGCGCCGCTGCCGCAGGTGCTCACGCCCGTCTATCCGAGCACGGCCGGCGTGTCGCAGGCCTATCTGCGCAAGGCGATCGAGAACGCGGTCGAGCGCACGCCGCTGCCCGAGCTGCTGCCGCCCGAGATCCAGCGCGACTATCTGAAGCCGCTCGACGTGCCGACGCTCGAGCAGGCGGTGCGCATCCTGCACCACCCGCGCGTCGATTCGGACGAAGCCGCGCTGATGGACGGCTCGCATCCGGCGTGGACGCGCATCAAGTTCGAAGAGCTGCTCGCGCAGCAGTTGTCGCTCAAGCGCGCGCACGAGGAGCGCCGCACGCGTGCGGCGCCCGCGATGCCGCGCCGCGCCGCGAGCGATGCCGATGCATTGACGACCCGGCTCTACGCTGCGCTGCCGTTCACGCTGACGGGCGCGCAGGCGCGCGTCGTCGACGAAATCGCGAACGATCTTACCCTCGCGCACCCGATGCAGCGCCTGCTGCAGGGCGACGTCGGCAGCGGCAAGACGGTCGTCGCGGCGCTGGCCGCCACGCAGGCGATCGATGCCGGCTACCAGGCCGCGCTGATGGCGCCCACCGAAATCCTCGCGGAACAGCACGCGCGCAAATTGCGCGCGTGGCTGGAGCCGCTCGGCGTCACGGTCGCGTGGCTCGCGGGCAGCCTGAAGGCGAAGGAGAAGCGTGCGGCGATCGAGGCGGCCGCGCTCGGCACCGCGCAGCTCGTGATCGGCACGCACGCGATCATCCAGGACACGGTCGAATTCGCGCGGCTCGGCCTCGTGATCGTCGACGAACAGCACCGTTTCGGCGTCGAGCAGCGGCTCGCGCTGCGTGCGAAGGCCGCGAATGCGGCCAACGGCGCGCGCGACTTCCAGCCCCACCAGCTGATGATGTCGGCCACGCCGATTCCGCGCACGCTCGCGATGACGTATTACGCGGATCTCGAAGTCTCGACGATCGACGAACTGCCGCCGGGCCGCACGCCCGTGCTGACGCGCCTCGTCGGCGATGCGCGGCGCGAGGAGGTGATCGCCCGCGTGCGCGAGGCCGCGCTGACCGGACGCCAGGTGTACTGGGTGTGCCCGCTGATCGAGGAGAGCGAGACGCTGCAGCTGCAGACGGCCGTCGAGACATACGAGACACTGGCCGCCGCGCTCCCGGAGCTGAAGGTCGGGCTCGTGCACGGCCGGCTGTCGCCGGCCGACAAGGCGGCCGTGATGGAAGCGTTCACGCGCAACGACGTGCAGCTGCTCGTCGCGACGACCGTGATCGAGGTCGGCGTCGACGTGCCGAACGCGTCGCTGATGGTGATCGAGCACGCGGAGCGCTTCGGCCTCGCGCAGCTGCACCAGTTGCGCGGCCGGGTCGGGCGCGGCACCGCGGCGTCGGTGTGCGTGCTGCTGTACACGGGGCCGCTGTCGCCCACGGGCCGCGAGCGGCTGAAGACGATGCGCGAGACGACCGACGGCTTCGAGATCGCAAGGCGCGACCTCGAGATCCGCGGCCCCGGCGAATTCCTCGGCGCACGCCAGTCGGGCGCGGCGATGCTGCGCTTCGCGAACCTCGAGACCGACGGCTGGCTGATCGAACCGGCCCGCGAAGCCGCGGCGCGGCTGATTGCCGCGTATCCCGAGATCGTCACGCAGCATCTCGCGCGCTGGCTCGGCGCGCGGGAGCAGTATCTGAAGGCCTGATCCGCGGGTCGGGGCCGGATTTAAAACCGCCGTTTGAAGCATTCCGATGCAGAGAAACTTGGCGAACCGGTGTCACAGGGTGTATAAATTAAACCTATCGCCTGTATATCTCTGATTGACCCACAATGACGCTGACTGAATTGAAATACATCGTCGCGGTCGCGCGCGAACGGCATTTCGGCCGCGCGGCCGAAGCATGCTTCGTGAGCCAGCCGACGCTGTCGGTGGCGATCAAGAAGCTCGAAGACGAGCTCAACGTGCAGATTTTCGAACGCGGCGCGAGCGAAGTGAGCGTGACGCCGATCGGTGACCAGATCGTCACGCAGGCGCAGCGCGTGCTCGAGCAGACCTTCGCGATCAAGGAGATCGCCAAGCAGGGCAAGGATCCGCTGGTCGGCCCGTTTCGCCTCGGCGTGATCTACACGATCGGGCCCTATCTGCTGCCGACGCTCGTCAAGCAGATGATCCAGCGTGTCCCGCAGATGCCGCTGATGCTGCAGGAAAATTACACGCTGAAGCTGCTCGAACTGCTGAAGCAGGGCGAAATCGACGCCGCGATCATGGCGCTGCCGTTTCCGGAAACGGGCCTGATGGTTCGCCCGCTGTACGATGAACCGTTCGTCGTCGCGCTGCCGGCTGGTCATCCGTGGGAAAAGCGCCACGAAATCGACGCCGAGGATCTCAAGCAGGAAACCATGCTGCTGCTCGGCAACGGCCACTGCTTCCGCGATCACGTGCTCGGCGTGTGCCCGGAGCTGATGCGTTTCTCGCAGACGGCCGACGGCATCCAGAAGACTTTCGAGGGCTCGTCGCTCGAGACGATCCGCCACATGGTCGCAAGCGGCGTCGGCATCACCGTGCTGCCGCGGATGTCGGTCGCCGAGGTCGGCCCGCGCGCGAACGGCCCCGATGCCGAACTGCTGTCGTACGTGCCGTTCAACGAGCCGGTGCCCGACCGCCGCGTGGTCCTCGTGTGGCGCAAGAGCTTCACGCGGATGCCCGCGATCGACGCGATCAGCGACGCGATTTCCGCGTGCGAGCTGCCGGGTGTCGCGAAGCTCGACATGCCGGCGACGATGAACTGAGCACGCTGCGGCATGCGCGTGTGGCAGCACGATGAACGGGGTCTTGCGACCCCGTTTATTTTTCTCTATCGAATAGATAACATTTATCAAATTTAATAAATCGATAGATTTAGATAGAATCCTCAACATGGATCAACGTGATGTCGGCGACTGATCAGCACGTTGAATGCAAGCGTCAAAGGAGGATGTCATGATGCGGTCGGTATTGCAGCACGCGCAGCGGAACATCCCGTCGCGCGACGCGGTCGTACATCGCGCCAGGGCGGCGGTTCGCAGCCTGCGTCCGATTGCGTTCGCGTACCTGGCGGACCGGGTGTATGGCGGTTGAGCGCCGCCGCACACCGGTCCTGTGTTCCCCCGACTAACTGCCGCCGAGCCATGAGGGAGCATTGCATGTCCGATACCCGAAAAGCCGCCCGCCTCGCCGGCACGACGACTGCCGGCAGCCGCTTTCCCGAGCGCCCTGCCTGCGGCGCGTCGCAGCGGGAAAGCGGGTCGCAGGCCGCGCACGACGTCCCGTAGTACGACAGGAGGAACCGCCTGTTCCGTTTCATCCCCCCGCAATGCTCCACGAACCGCGCCTGGCACGTGGGGGCTTACGAGCAAGACAAGGAGAAAATGCATGTCGAACGAAACGAAGTGCCCGTTCAACCACACCGCTGGTGGCGGCACGACGAACAAGGACTGGTGGCCGAATCAGCTGAACCTGAACATCCTGCATCGGCATTCGGCGCTGTCCGATCCGATGGACCCGGATTTCGACTACGCCGAAGCGTTCAAGAAGCTGGACCTCGAGGCGGTGAAGAATGACCTGCACGCGCTGATGACGGCGTCGCGGGACTGGTGGCCGGCCGACTTCGGCCACTACGGCGGCCTGTTCGTCCGCATGGCCTGGCACAGCGCCGGCACGTACCGCACGGCCGACGGCCGCGGCGGCGCGGGCGGCGGGCAGCAGCGCTTCGCGCCGCTCAACAGCTGGCCTGACAACGTCAGTCTCGACAAGGCGCGCCGCCTGCTGTGGCCGATCAAGCAGAAGTACGGCCGCAACATCTCGTGGGCCGACCTGCTGATCCTGACCGGCAACGTCGCGCTCGAATCGATGGGCTTCAAGACCTTCGGTTACGCCGGCGGCCGCGTCGATACGTGGGAACCGGACGACGTGTACTGGGGTTCGGAAAAGATCTGGCTGGAACTGAGCGGCGGCCCGAACAGCCGCTACTCGGGCAAGCGCGAGCTCGAAAGCCCGCTCGCCGCGGTGCAGATGGGCCTCATCTACGTGAACCCGGAAGGCCCGGACGGCAACCCCGACCCGGTTGCCGCTGCGCATGACATCCGCGAGACGTTCGCGCGCATGGCGATGAACGACGAAGAGACGGTCGCGCTGATCGCGGGCGGCCACACGTTCGGCAAGACGCACGGCGCGGGTCCGGCCTCGAACGTCGGCCCCGAGCCGGAAGCCGCGGGCCTCGAGCAGCAGGGTCTCGGCTGGAAGAGCACGTTCGGCACGGGCAAGGGCAAGGATGCCATCACGAGCGGCCTCGAAGTCACGTGGACCTCGACGCCGACGCAGTGGAGCAACGACTTTTTCAAGCACCTGTTCAGCTACGAGTGGGAGCTCACGAAGAGCCCGGCCGGCGCGCACCAGTGGGTCGCGAAGGACGCAGGCGAAGTGATTCCGGATGCATTCGACGCGTCGAAGAAGCATCGTCCGACGATGCTGACGACCGACCTGTCGCTGCGTTTCGACCCGGCCTACGAGAAGATTTCGCGCCGTTTCTACGAGAACCCGGCCGAGTTCGCCGACGCGTTCGCACGCGCGTGGTTCAAGCTCACGCACCGCGACATGGGCCCGCGTTCCCGCTATCTCGGCCCGGACGTGCCGGCGGAACACCTGCTGTGGCAGGACCCGATCCCGGCCGTCGATCATCCGCTGATCGACGACGCCGACGTCGCGGCGCTGAAGGCGAAGGTGCTTGCATCCGGCCTGTCGGTGTCGCAGCTCGTGTCGACCGCATGGGCGTCGGCTGCGACGTTCCGCGGGTCGGACAAGCGCGGCGGTGCGAACGGTGCGCGTATCCGCCTGGCGCCGCAGAAGGACTGGGAAGTGAACCGTCCGGCTGAACTCGCGAAGGTGCTCGAGACGCTCGAGGGCGTGCAGAAGGCGTTCAACGATGCGCAGACGGGCGGCAAGAAGGTGTCGCTCGCCGACCTGATCGTGCTGGCCGGCGCGGCCGGTGTCGAGCAGGCCGCGAAGAATGCGGGTATCGCAGTGACGGTGCCGTTCGCACCGGGCCGTGCGGATGCGTCGCAGGAAGAGACCGATATCGAAGCGATGGCCGTGCTCGAGCCGGTGGCGGACGGTTTCCGCAACTACCTGAAGCACGCATACAAGACACCGGCCGAGGCGCTGCTGGTCGACAAGGCGCAACTGCTGACGCTGACCGCGCCCGAGATGACGGTGCTCGTCGGTGGTCTGCGCGTGTTGGGTGCGAACGCCGGCGATGCGAAGCAGGGCGTGTTCACCGACCGTCCGGAAGCGCTGACGAACGACTTCTTCGTGAACCTGCTCGACATGGGCACGGAATGGAAGCCGGTGTCGGCCGCGAACGACGTGTTCGAAGGGCGCGACCGCGCGACGGGTGCAGTCAAGTGGACGGGCACGCGTGTCGACCTGATCTTCGGCTCGCACTCGCAACTGCGCGCGCTGGCCGAGGTGTACGGCAGCGCGGATGCGAAGGAGAAGTTCGCGCAAGACTTCGTCGCGGCATGGAACAAGGTGATGAACCTGGACCGCTTCGACCTTGCGTAAGCGTCGCCGCGCAGTAGTGCGGTGAGGCAGTAACGAGAAACGGCCGGTCGTCCGACCGGCCGTTTCTCCCGACCCCGAGTTTTGTTGAAGGAGTGACGATCATGACGCAAATGATGCACAACATGCGCGCTGCACTGGCGACGCCGGCCGAGGTCGCGCGATACGTTGTCGGATCCGCCATCGTTATCGGCGGTGCGGCCGAACTGGTGTCGCAGGCGCTGCACGCGATCGCCTGAACGCGGCGTTTCACGCGCCACGCGCCGTGGCGAGCCCCGTATGCGGCCAGTGCGGTATCTACAGGCAGGTAACCCGATTCGCTTTCATTGCTCTGCTTTCTTGAATAAGGAGTCCGGAACATGGCCAGGAAAATTCAAGCTGCCCAGATCAACATCGGCATCAGCGACAAGGACCGCAAGAAGATCGCGGAGGGCCTGTCGCACCTGCTTGCCGATACGTTCACGCTGTACCTGAAGACCCACAATTTCCACTGGAACGTCACGGGCCCGATGTTCAACACGCTGCACCTGATGTTCGAGGAGCAGTACAACGAACTATGGCTCGCGGTCGATTCGGTTGCCGAACGCATTCGGACGCTCGGCGTCGTCGCGCCGGGCACCTTCGGCGATTTCGCGAAACTGTCGTCGGTGCCGGAAGCGAAGGGCGTGCCGGCCGCGGAAGACATGATCCGCCAGCTCGTCGAAGGGCACGAGGCCGTCGTGCGTACCGCGCGTGCGATCTTTCCGCTTGCCGATGCGGCGAGCGACGAGCCGACCGCCGACCTGCTGACGCAGCGCCTGCAGATTCATGAAAAAACTGCGTGGATGCTGCGGTCGTTGCTCGCGTAAGCGTGCAGCGCGCGGCATGCCGGCTGAGATCTGCGCATACTGGCTCCGGCCCTGATTGGTCCACCCCCGTCGGGCCGAATCACGGCCGGTGCCTTGCGCGGATCCACGCGTGCGCCGGCTCTGTCCCTTGATTGATGCGCGCTGCGGCTCGGCCGCGTGCGGCGGGCGCTGGCAGCGCGATGGCGTCCGGGCGCTACCGCCTGCGAGCCGCGCCGACATGACGCGAAGCACCGCTCGGCTCTAAAATGCCGGGGTTATCTTCCCGGTGCTTCGCCATGCTTGCCCGCTTTCCCCTGTATCTGCGGCTCGTCCGGATGGACAAGCCGATCGGCAGCCTGCTGCTGCTGTGGCCGACGCTCAACGCGCTGTGGATCGCGTCCGACGGCCATCCGCGCTGGCCGCTGCTCGTGATCTTCTCGCTCGGCACGCTGCTGATGCGCTCGGCCGGCTGCGCGATGAACGACTACGCCGACCGCGACTTCGACCGCCATGTGAAACGCACGGCCGACCGGCCGCTGACGTCGGGCAAGATCCGCGCGTGGGAAGCCATCGCGATCGCGGTCGGGCTCGCATTCGTCTCGTTCCTGCTGATCCTGCCGCTCAACACGCTGACGAAGCAGCTGTCCGTCGTCGCGCTGTTCGTTGCGGGCTCGTATCCGTTCATGAAGCGCTTCTTCGCGATTCCGCAGGCCTATCTGGGCATCGCGTTCGGCTTCGGCATCCCGATGGCGTTCGCGGCCGTGCAGGACACGGTGCCGACGATCGCGTGGGTGATGCTGGTCGCGAACATTTTCTGGTCGGTCGCGTACGACACCGAATACGCGATGGTCGATCGCGACGACGACATCAAGATCGGCATCCGCACGTCCGCGCTGACGTTCGGCCGCTTCGACGTCGCGGCCGTGATGCTGTGCTACGCGGTGACGCTCGGCATCTACGTGTGGATCGGCGTGACGCTCGGCTTCGGCCTCGCGTACTGGGCCGGCTGGGCCGCGGCGGTCGGCTGCGCGCTGTATCACTACACGCTGATCAAGGACCGCGAGCGGATGCCGTGCTTCGCGGCGTTCCGGCACAACAACTGGCTCGGCGGCGTGCTGTTCGCCGGGATCGCGGTGCATTACCTGCTGGCAGGGAGCTGAGTTTCCCGATCTCGCCGCAGGCGATATGCGGTGCGGAACGCGGCATCAACAAAAAAGCGGCCTGGGCCGCTTTTTTGTTGTGCGTGCACATCAGCATGACGGGGCAGGGCGCTTCACCCGTGTAGCGAGCGCCGTGCCGGCCAGACATCGCCGGCGCGCTTACGCGCGGCCGAGCTCGTCGCCCATCTCCTTCGCACGCGCTTCGGCCGCGAGCGCACCGCGCACGATCGCATCCTTCACGCCTTGCGCGTCGAACGACGCGAGCGCGGCGGCCGTCGTGCCGCCCTTCGACGTCACGCGCTCGCGCAGCACGCTCGCGGGCTCGCCCGATTGCGCGGCGAGTTGCGCCGCGCCCGTGAACGTCGCGACCGCGAGTGCGCGGCCCTGTTCGTCGTTCATGCCGAGCTGGCGCGCGGCTTCCTGCAGCGCTTCGATGAAATAGAACACGTACGCGGGCCCGCTGCCCGAAATGGCCGTGACGGCGTCGAGCTTCGATTCGTCGTCGAACCACACGATCTCGCCGACCGCGCCGAGCACGTTCGATGCGAGTTCGCGGCCCGCCGCGTCGACGCCCGGCAGTGCGGCGAGGCCCGTCACGCCCATGCCGACGAGCGCGGGCGTGTTCGGCATCGTGCGCACGACGCGCGCGTAGTCGCCGAGCCAGCGTGCGAGATCGCTGCCGCGGATGCCGGCCGCGATGCTGATCACGAGCTGCGACTTCAGGTGCGGCGCGAGCGCCTGCGCGACGTCCTTCAGCACTTGCGGCTTCACCGCGAGCACGACCGCGTCGTAGTCGGCGAGCGTCGCGTCGATGGCTGCGCCGGTGCGCACGCCGAACTGCTGCGCGGCGCGCGCGCGTACTTCTTCGTTGACGTCGATGGCATACAGGCCGTCAGCGGCGACGCCGCGCTTGATCAGGCCGCCGATCAGGGCCGCGGCCATGTTGCCGCCGCCGATGAATGCGATTTTCATGATGTCGGGAATGAGCGAGTGAGTGAACGGAAAGGCGGAAAAGGGCGCGGCGTTCAGTGCGAGTAATCGCGCGCGCCGAAGATCGCGGTGCCGACGCGCACGATCGTCGCGCCTTCGAGCACGGCCGCGTCGAGATCGGCGGACATGCCCATCGACAATGTGTCGAGCGGCAGGCCGTCGGCGCGCAACGTGTCGAACAGTGCGCGCAGCGCACGATGCGGCGCGCGTTGCGCGTCGGTGTCGCCGGCCGGTTCGGGAATCGCCATCAGGCCGCGCAGCCGCAGCGACGGCAGCGCGGCGACCGCGCGTGCAACCTCGGCCACGTCGGTCGGCGCGACACCGCTCTTCGACGCCTCGCCGCTGATGTTCACCTGCACGCATACGTTGAGCGGCGGCAGGTGCGCGGGGCGCTGTTCCGACAGGCGCTGCGCGATCTTCAGCCGGTCGACCGAATGAACCCAGTCGAAGCGCTCGGCAACCGGGCGCGTCTTGTTCGATTGCAGCGGCCCGATGAAATGCCATTCGAGGTCCGCACGCAGGTCGGCGAGCGCGTCGATCTTGTCGATCGATTCCTGCACGTAGTTTTCGCCGAAGGCACGCTGCCCGGCCGCATGCGCGGCGCGCACGTCGTCGGCGGGAAACGTTTTGGACACGGCGAGCAGCGATACGGTGGCGGGATCGCGGCCGGCCGCGCGGGCGGCGTCGGCGATGCGGCGATGAACGGATTCGAGGCGGGCGGCGAGATCGGACATGACGGGCACGAAAGCAGGCACGGAAGCGGGCATGGTGCGGATGCGCCGCGGCACGCGACGCATCGATCCGCCCATTATACGGACGCCGCGCGCGAGGCCCAGCGCCCGTCCGTCATTCGCATGAGCATGCTCTAACCGTACAGCAGATGCTCGACGAGCTGAATCCAGTGGGCGACCGGAATCTGCGTGCCGCTCTGCAGGTGCGCGATGCAGCCGATGTTGCCGGAGACGATCATCTGCGGTTCGAGCGCCTGCAGCTTCAGCAGCTTCTGCTTGCGCAGCCGGTATGACAGCGACGGCTGCGTCAGCGAATAGGTGCCGGCCGACCCGCAGCACAGATGACTGTCGGCCGGCAGCCGCACGTCGATGCCGAGCGTCTCGAGCAGGCGTTCGACCTTGCCGCGCGACTGCTGGCCGTGCTGCAGCGTGCACGGCGGGTGGTACGCGACCGTATGGATCGCGCGGCGCCGCGCGAGCGTCGCGAGCTCGGCCTCGAACGCGAGCAGCACGTCGGAGATGTCGCGCGTGAGCGACACGATGCGCTGCGCCTTCTCCGCGTAGGCCGGGTCGTCGCGCAGCAGGTGTGCGTATTCGAGCACCGTCGCTCCGCAACCCGACGCATTCATCACGATCGTCTCGACGCCCTGTTCGACGTGGGGCCACCACGCGTCGATGTTGCGGCGCGCGTCGTCGAGCGCTTCGTCGTGATAGTTCAGGTGCAGGCGGATCGCGCCGCAGCAGCCTGCATCGGGCGCGACGACCGTCTCGATGCCGAGCGCGTCCAGCACGCGCGCGGTCGCGATGTTGATGTTCGGCAGCATCGACGGCTGTACGCAGCCGCCGAGCATCAGCATCTTGCGCGTATGCGTGCGGTGCGGCCATTCGAGCAGCCGTGTGCGCGGCGGCACCTTGTCGCGCAGCCGCTTCGGCAGCAGCGGACGCACGTGCTGGCCAAGCCGCATCACCGGCGAGAACAGCGCGGCGTTCGGCACGAGGCTCGCGAGCAGGCGACGCACGAGACGCTGCTGCACCGGGCGCTGCACCTGCGCCTCGACGTGCTTGCGGCCGATCTCGACGAGCCGGCCGTACTGGACGCCGGACGGGCAGGTCGTCTCGCAACTGCGGCACGTGAGGCAGCGGTCGAGGTGCTGCTGCGTGCTGCGCGTGACAGGCGCGCCTTCGACCATCTGCTTGATCAGGTAGATCCGGCCGCGCGGGCCGTCGAGTTCGTCGCCGAGCAACTGGTAGGTCGGGCAGGTCGCGGTACAGAACCCGCAATGCACGCACTTGCGCAATATCGCGTCGGCTTCGTCGCCGTCGGGCGTATTGCGGATGAAATCGGCGAGGTTCGTTTGCATCGATCCCTCAGAGATCAGGGTAGAGCCGGCCGCGGTTGAAGATGCGCGCGGGATCGAACGCGGCCTTCAGCCCGCGGTGGATTTTCATCATCGGGGCGGGAAGCGGCGTGAATACGCCCGCGCTGCGGTCGTACGCGTCGCCCGCGCGGAAAAGCGTCGCGTGGCCGCCGGCCTGCTTCGCGCTCATCCGCACGGTCTGAGCATCGGCATCGGTGATCCACCAGCGCTGCGCGCCCCCCCATTCCATCAGTTGGGTGCCGGGCAGGTGCATCGGTTCGGTGATCGACGGCAGCGCGAGACGCCACAGTGCGTAGCCTGGCGGGATGCCGTTGAAGAACGGGTCGGTGTGCTCGCGCAGGCCGGCCCAGAAGCGCTCGGCTTCGACCGCGTCGACGACTTCGCCGCCGAGCAGCGTCTTCGCGGATTTCACGGCCGCTTCGGCGCCCGACAGGCGCAGCACGAGCGTGCCGTTGCGCCAGCCGCTCGCGCTGACGGGCAACGGATGGCCGCCCCATTCGTTGAGCTTGCGCACCGCGTCGGTCGCGGTCATCTCGAACTTCAGCGTGACTTCGGCGACGGGCATCGGCAGCACCTTGATCGACAGGTCGAGCATCAGCCCGAGCGTGCCGAGCGCGCCGGCCATCAGCCGCGACACGTCGTATCCCGCGACGTTCTTCACGACCTGGCCGCCGAAGCGCAGCATTTCGCCGCGACCGTTCATCAGCGTGACGCCGAGCACGAAATCGCGCGGTGCGCCGCAGGTGGCGCGCCGCGGGCCAGCGAGACCGGCCGCGATGCAGCCGCCGACGGTGGCCGCACGGCCGAAATGCGGCGGCTCGAACGGCAGCATCTGGCCGCACTCGGCGAGGACGGTTTCAAGCTGCGCGAGCGGTGTGCCCGCGCGGACCGTGACGACGAGTTCGGCCGGATCGTACGACACGACGCCCTGAAACGCGCGCGTGTCGAGTATTTCGCCCTCGAGCGCCTGGCCGTACCAGTCCTTGGTGCCGCCGCCGCGAATCCGCAGCGGCCGGCCGTCGGCACTGGCGGCGCGGATGCGCTCGGCCCAACCGGCGACGATGTCGTCCTCTTCCATGTTCTCTTGCTGCCTCGACTTGTTGTTCGGTCGATTGTACCGGGGTGGCGCGAATCCACATCGCGACTATCCCTAAGCCCCGTATTTGCAGGCCGCATGCTTGCGCCGTCGCGCGAGCGGGGCACACGGGCGCGGTCCGCCGCCGCGACCCGGCCGCCGGCACGGGCCGCGCACCGCGCGCGATGCTCAGAAGCGCGGCAGGTCGGGGTGCGGCAGCAGCCCGCCGCGCACGTGCTGGCGACCGTACTCGGCGCAACGCGCGCGGGTCGGGATGCCCTTGTCCGGGTTCAGCAGCCCCGCCGGATCGAACGCGCGCTTGACCGCGAAGAACGCATCGCGCTCCTGCGGCGAGAACTGTACGCACATCGAATTGAGCTTCTCGATGCCGACACCGTGCTCGCCCGTCACGCTGCCGCCGAATTCCACGCAGCATTCGAGGATTTCCGCGCCGAACTGCTCGGCGCGGTGCAGTTCGTCCGGATCGTTCGCGTTGTACAGGATCAGCGGATGCATGTTGCCGTCGCCCGCATGGAACACGTTGATGCAACGCAGCCCGTAGCGCGTCTCGAGCTGTTCGATGCGCGCAAGCAGCGGGCCGATCGCGCGGCGCGGCACGGTGCCGTCCATGCAGTAATAGTCGGCGGAAATGCGGCCGGCGGCCGGGAACGCGTTCTTGCGGCCCGACCAGTAGCGCAGTCGCTCCTGTTCGTTTCGCGACACCTGGATGCGCGTCGCGCCATGCTCGCGCAGCACGGCCGTCATCCGCACGATTTCCTCGGCGACTTCTTCCGGCGTGCCGTCCGATTCGCACAGCAGGATCGCCTTCGCGTCGAGGTCGTAGCCGGCGTGCGTAAACGCCTCGACGGCTTGCGTGGCCGGCTTGTCCATCATCTCGAGCCCGGCCGGGATGATGCCCGACGCGATGATCGCCGCAACCGCCTCGCCGCCCTTGACCACGTCGTCGAAGCTCGCCATCACGAGCTGGGCCGTTTGCGGCTTAGGGATCAGCTTCACCGTGACCTCGGTGACGATCGCGAACATCCCTTCGCTGCCGATCATCACGGCGAGCAGGTCGAGGCCCGGCATGTCGAGCGCGAGCGAGCCGAATTCGACGATCTCGCCGTCGATCGTCACGGCGCGTACGCGCATCACGTTGTGCACGGTCAGCCCGTATTTCAGGCAGTGGACGCCGCCGGAATTTTCCGCGACGTTGCCGCCGATCGTGCACGCGATCTGCGACGACGGATCGGGCGCGTAATACAGGCCGTACGGCGCCGCGGCTTCCGAGATCGCGAGGTTGCGCACGCCGGGCTGCACGGTCGCCGTGCGCGCGTAGGGATCGACTTCGACGATGCGCGTGAAGCGCGCCAGCGACAGCACGACGCCGAGCGCGATCGGCAACGCGCCGCCCGACAGGCTCGTGCCCGCGCCGCGCGGCACGATCGGCACCTCCATGCGGCGGCAGATCTGCACGATCCGCTGCACCTGCGATTCCGTTTCGGGCAGCGCGACCGCGAGCGGCAGGCGGCGGTACGCCGACAGGCCGTCGCATTCGTACGGCGCCGTGTCTTCGTCGCGGTACAGCAGGCAGTGCGTCGGCAGCACGGCCATCAGCGCCTGCACGACTTCGCGCTGACGCTGCGCGCGTGCCGCGCTCGACAGTTCGACGGGAGCGTTCATGGGGTCTCCTGCAGCAGGCGGCGCGGCGTCGCGCCGCCGTGTCAGCACGTGAAAATCTTGCCCGGATTCATCAGGTTGCGCGGATCGAGCGCGAGCTTGATCGCACGCATCGTATCGATCGCGTTGTCGCCGTGCTCCTTCGGCAGGAAGCGCATCTTGTGCAGCCCGACGCCGTGCTCGCCCGTACAGGTGCCGCCGAGGCGCAGCGCGCGCTCGACGATCCGGTCGTTGATGTGCTCGGCTTCGGCGATTTCCTCGGGCTTGTCGGGGTCGATCAGGATCGCGACGTGGAAATTGCCGTCGCCGACGTGGCCGACGATCGGGCAGGGCAGCGACGACGCGCGCAGGTCGACCTCGGTTTCCTCGACGCACGCGGCGAGTTGCGAGATCGGCACGCACACGTCGGTCGTCACCGCGCGGCAGCCGGGTTTCAACTGCAGCATCGCGAAATACGCGTTGTGGCGGGCGGCCCAGAGCCGGCTGCGGTCCTCGGGGCGGGTGGCCCATTCGAAGCCCTGGCCGTTGTTCTGGCCGGCGAGTGCCTGTACGAGCTCGGCCTGTTCCTTCACGCCGGCCTCGGTGCCGTGGAATTCGAAGAACAGCGTCGGCGCTTCGGCCAGTGTCAGGTTCGAATGGCGGTTGATCGAGCGTACCGCGAGCGCATCGACGAATTCGACACGCGCGATCGGCACGCCGATCTGGATCGTCTCGATCACGGTGCGCACCGCGTCGCCCATCGACGGGAACGTGCAGATCGCGGCCGATACGGCTTCGGGCAGCGGATGCAGGCGCAGCGTGATCTCGGTGATCACGCCGAGCGTGCCTTCGGAGCCGACGAACAGGCGCGTGAGGTCGTAGCCGGCCGACGACTTGCGGGCGCGCGAGCCGGTTTTCACCACGCGGCCGTCGGCGAGCACGGCGGTCAGGCCGAGCACGTTCTCGCGCATCGTGCCGTAGCGCACGGCGTTGGTGCCCGACGCGCGCGTCGCGGTCATCCCGCCGATGCTCGCGTCGGCGCCCGGGTCGATCGGGAAGAACAGGCCGGTGTCGCGCAATGCTTCGTTGAGCGCCTTGCGCGTGATGCCCGGCTCGACCGTCACGGTCAGGTCTTCGGGGTTGATCGACAGCACGCGGTTCATTTCCGACAGGTCGAGCGAGACGCCGCCGCGCACCGCGAGCAGGTGGCCTTCGAGCGACGAGCCGGCGCCGTACGGGATCAGCGGGACGCTGTACAGCGAGCACAGCGACACGACTTCGCGCACGTCGTCCGCGCTGTGCGCGAACACGACGGCGTCGGGCAGTTGCGGGTCGAACGGCGATTCGTCGCGGCCATGGTGGGCGCGGACGGCGTCGGCAGTCGACACGCGCTCGCCGAAGGCGGCGCGCAGCGCATCGAGCATGGCGGGGGGAAGGGGGCGGCGCGTGGCGGCCGGCTGGGCAGGGTGATTCACGTACGTCTCCTTGTCGATCCGGGTGAGCGCGTTGGCGCAGGCCCGGCTCCCGTGCTGCAGGGTTTCGGCCCATTCTACGCTGAACGCCCGCTGCGCCCGCCACCACGGGCTGCGATAATCGCGTTCGAACGCAACCGGGCCGCCTTGCGGCCGCGCACGAGAGGACATTCGCATGGGCAACCGCTTGAGCAAGATCGCCACGCGCACGGGCGACGATGGCACCACCGGCCTCGGCGACGGCCGGCGCATCGGCAAGGACGACACGCGGATCGCCGCGATCGGCGACGTCGACGAACTGAACTCGAACCTCGGCGTGCTGCTCGCCGAAACGCTGCCGGACGAGATCCGCACGGCGCTCGTGACGATCCAGCATGACCTGTTCGATCTCGGCGGCGAATTGTGCATTCCCGGCCATACCGTGCTCGACGACACGCATCTCGCGCGTCTCGACCGCTGGCTTGCCGATTACAACGCGACGCTGCCGCCGCTGAAGGAATTCATCCTGCCGGCGGGCTCGCGCGCGGCGTCGCTCGCGCACGTGTGCCGAACCGTGTGCCGCCGCGCGGAGCGTTCGATCGTCGCGCTCGGGCGCACCGAGACACTCAACGATGCGCCGCGGCGCTACGTGAACCGGCTGTCGGACCTGCTGTTCGTGCTGGCGCGCGTGCTGAACCGCACGGATGGCGGATCGGACGTGCTGTGGGAGCGCGGCCGCGTCCGCTGACGGTTTGCCCCTTTGACGCACTGCGACAATTTGCCCGGGGGACATGGATTTTTAAAGATGTATTGTGTGCGCATGTTTAACGGAGAACGAACATGACCCACATCACCGCTGACCAGATGGCTCGCGTGAAGGCCACTGCCCCTGTCCTCGCCGTGCACGGCGCGACGATCACGAAGCACTTCTACCAGCGCATGTTCGCGCGCCATCCGGAACTGAAGAACCTGTTCAACCAGACGCACCAGAAGACGGGCAGCCAGCCGGAAACGCTCGCGAAGGCCGTCTACGCGTATGCGGCGAACATCGACAACCTCGGCGCGCTGGGCGGCGCCGTGACCAAGATCGCGCACAAGCATGCGAGCCTGAACATCCGCCCCGAGCATTACCCGATCGTCGGCGAGAACCTGCTTGCGTCGATCGTCGAGGTGCTGGGCGACGCGGTCGATGCCGAAACCCTCGAGGCGTGGCGCGTCGCGTACGGCCAGCTCGCGCAGATCCTGATCGGCGTCGAGGCCGACCTGTACGCGGGCGCCGCGTGGAGCGGGTTCCGTCCGTTCAAGGTCGAGCGCAAGGTGCGCGAAAGCGACGAGATCACGTCGTTCTACCTGACACCGGCCGACGGCGGCGCGGCGCCGACGTTCGAGCCCGGCCAGTACATCACGGTGAAGCGCTTCGTCGGTGACCTGGGCGTCGACCAGCCACGCCAGTACAGCCTGTCCGACGCGCCGCACCGCAAGTGGCTGCGCATCTCGGTGAAGCGTGAAGCCGGCAAGCCGGAAGTCATTCCGGCCGGCAAGGTGTCGACGCTGATGCACGACGGCGTGGAAGAGGGCGCGATCGTCGAAGTGACCGCGCCGATGGGCGAATTCTCGCTGAAGCGTGGCGTCGAGACGCCCGTGGTGCTGATTTCCGGCGGCGTCGGCATCACGCCGATGATGTCGATGGCGTCGACGTTGATCGCCGAGGGCAGCCAGCGCGACGTGCGGTTCGTTCATGCTTGCCGCTCGGGCGCGGTGCACGCGTTCCGCGACTGGCTGAACGATACGGTGCGCGAGCATGCGAACGTCAAGCGCTCGGTGTTGTACGAGGTGGTCGGCCCGCATGATCGCGTCGGCATCGACCACGACCAGGAAGGGCGCCTCACGCCGGAACGCGTGCAGCAATATGCGCTGGTGCCGGACGCCGACTACTACATCTGTGGCCCGATCGGGTTCATGAAGGCGCAGCGTGACGCGCTCGTCGCGCTCGGCGTCGCGCCGGAACGCGTGAACACCGAAATCTTCGGCTCGGGCGCGCTCGAGTGATGCACGGGCGGAAGGGCTTCGGCCAATGAAAGAAGAGCCCGGCGTGAGCCGGGCTTTTTTGCTCTGGCAGGTGAGGCGATCAGTTGCCGCTGCCGCGCGTGACACGGCGGGCCTTCACCGATTCCGCGAGGCCTTCGAGCACCTTCACGCTGTCGTCCCACGCGATGCACGCGTCGGTGATGCTCTGGCCGTAGGTCAGCTCGCAGCCTTCCTTCAGGTCCTGGCGCCCCTCGACGAGATGCGATTCGATCATCACGCCGACGATGCGGGCGTCGCCGGCCGCGATCTGGCGGCCGATGTCGGCGCAGACGGGGATCTGGTTCTCGTGCTTCTTCGAGCTGTTCGCGTGGCTCGCATCGATCATCAGGCGCGCGGCGAGGCCGGCCTTGCCGATGTCCGCGCACGCGGCGTTCACGCTGTCCGCGTCGTAGTTCGGTGCCTTGCCGCCGCGCAGGATCACGTGGCAGTCCTCGTTGCCCGCCGTCGACACGATCGCCGAATGGCCGCCCTTCGTCACCGACAGGAAATGGTGCGGCTGCGAGGCGGCCTTGATCGCGTCGACCGCGATCTTCACGTTGCCGTCGGTGCCGTTCTTGAAGCCGACCGGGCACGACAGCCCCGACGCGAGTTCGCGGTGCACCTGCGATTCCGTCGTGCGCGCGCCGATCGCGCCCCACGAGATCAGGTCGGCGATGTATTGCGGGCTGATCATGTCGAGGTATTCGGTCGCGGCCGGCAGACCCATCTCGTTGATCTGCAGCAGCAGCTCGCGCGCGGTGCGCAGCCCTTCGTTGATCTTGAAGCTGTTGTCGAGGTGCGGATCGTTGATGAGGCCCTTCCAGCCGACCGTCGTGCGCGGCTTCTCGAAGTACACGCGCATCACGATTTCCAGTTCGCCCTTGAAGCGCTCGCGCTCCTTCACCAGCCGGCCCGCGTATTCGATCGCCGCCTTCGTGTCATGGATCGAGCACGGCCCGACCACGACGATCAGCCGGTCGTCCATCCCGTGCAGGATGCGGTGCATCGACTGGCGCGAGTTGTAGATCAACTCGGACGCGGCTTCGGAGCACGCGAATTCGCGGATCAGGTGGGCGGGCGGCGTCAGTTCCTTGAGTTCGCGAATGCGGACGTCGTCGGTGTTATGCGGGGGCATGCTGTTTCTCCTTGGTTCCGGGCGCGGTTCGGTCAGTGCGAGTGCGAGTGCGCGTGCGGCAGATTCATCAATTCAAGCAATTCAGTGGTTTCGGTCGGAGCCGCGGGACCGCTGCGGCTCCGACCGGGTGGCGAAGGGCGAAAAAAAACCGCCGGGTTCGCCGGCGGTTTTTTCGGGAATTTCGGTTGCGCTTTACGCGCTATCAACCCTCTCGATCCGCCAGCGGTCTGAGATGCCAAAAAAAGTAAAAATAAAACTTGGCGGACATGACGGAGATTCGGTTCGTCAAAAAAGTTGATTCGGAATTTATACCCCGTCGCCGTGCGGCTGGCAACCGGGAAACGTCAAAAATGCGGACATTCCGCGCATTTTGAAGAAAACGCGCGGAATGTCTGCGCCGCGATGCGGTTATGCCGTACCGCCGACCGTCATCCTGTCGATCCGCAGGGTCGGCTGGCCGACGCCGACCGGCACGCTCTGGCCTTCCTTGCCGCACACGCCGACGCCCGAGTCGAGCGACATGTCGTTGCCGATCATGCTCACGTCCTTCAGCGATTCGGGGCCGCTGCCGATCAGCGTCGCGCCTTTCACCGGGTAGGTGACCTTGCCGTTCTCGATCATGTACGCCTCGGACGCCGAGAACACGAACTTGCCGTTCGTGATGTCGACCTGGCCGCCGCCGAAGTTCACCGCGTACAGGCCGTTCTTCACCGATGCGATGATTTCCTGCGGATCCTTGTCGCCGTTCAGCATGTACGTGTTGGTCATGCGCGGCATCGGCAGCGCCGCGTACGACTCGCGGCGCGCGTTGCCCGTGACCGGCATCTTCATCAGGCGCGCGTTCAGCGTGTCCTGGATGTAGCCCTTCAGGATGCCGTCCTCGATCAGCGTCGTGCACTGCGTCGGGTTGCCTTCGTCGTCGATGTTCAGCGAGCCGCGGCGGTTCGGCAGCGTGCCGTCGTCGACGACGGTCACACCCTTCGCGGCGACGCGTTCGCCGATCCGGCCCGCGAATGCCGACGAACCCTTGCGGTTGAAATCGCCCTCGAGGCCGTGGCCGATCGCTTCGTGCAGCAGCACGCCCGGCCAGCCCGGCCCGAGCACGACCGTCATCGCGCCGGCCGGCGCGGGGCGGGCGTCGAGGTTCACGAGCGCCGCATGCACGGCGTCGTCGACGTAGCGCGACAGCACGTCGTCGGTGAAGTAGCCGTAGTCGAAGCGGCCGCCGCCGCCGCCGGAGCCGATCTCGCGGCGGCCGTTCTGCTCGGCGATCACCGTGACCGACACGCGCACGAGCGGGCGGATGTCGGCCGCGAGCGCGCCGTCGCTGCGCGCGACCAGCACGACATCGTATTCGCCGGCGAGGCCTGCCATCACCTGCGTGATGCGCGGGTCGCGGCCGCGTGCCATCTGCTCGATGCGCTCGAGCAGCTTGACCTTGGCCGTCGCGTCGAGCGACGCGAGCGGATCGGACGGCAGGTACAGGTCGCGGCCCGAGATGCCCTTCAGCGACGATGCCGCCTTGATCTTCTGGCGGCCGCCGCCGGCGGCCGCGATTGCCTTGGTGGCCGCAGCGGCTTGCGCGATGGCTTCCGGCGACAGGTCGTCGGAATACGCGAACGCGGTGCGGTCGCCCGCGACCGCGCGCACGCCGACGCCCTGGTCGATGCTGAAGCTGCCCGATTTGACGATGCCTTCCTCGAGGCTCCACGCTTCGCTGCGGGTTGCCTGGAAGTACAGGTCTGCGTAGTCGACGCGATGCGTGAAGATGTCGGCGATCGTGCGCGTGAGCAGGCTTTCGTCGAGGCCGTACGGCGTGAGCAGGATGTCCTTCGCCAGCGCGAGGTTGCGGATGCCGGGTTCGATGATGTTCATGCGGATATCGGGGTTTCTCAAAAAGTTGTCGGGTGCTTCTGGGCAGATGGGTTGGCCGCGCGGCGTTTCAAGCGGCGCGGCGGATTCAGGTCAGCACGCGGTGCCGCCACGCGGGCAGGCTCTGGCGCACGTCGGCGATGCGCTGCGGATCGATCGCGCCGAGCACGACGCTGGCACCGACGTCACGGACCGCGACGATCTCGCCCCACGGGTCGATCAGCATGCTGTGGCCCCAGGTGCGCCGGCCGTTCTCGTGCTTGCCGCCTTGCGCGGCCGCGAGCACGTAGCACTGGTTCTCGACGGCCCGCGCGCGCAGCAGCGTTTCCCAGTGCGCACGGCCCGTCGTATACGTAAACGCCGACGGTACGACGATCAGCGCGCAGTCGCCCATCCTGCGATACAGCTCCGGAAAGCGGAGATCGTAACAGACCGACAGGCCGACCCGCCCGAACGGCGCGTCGAATGCGACGACCGTATCGCCCGCGCGGATCGTGCGCGCCTCGTCGAACGATTCGTCGCCTTTCTCGAAGTTGAACAGATGGATCTTGTCGTAGCGCGCGGCTTCGTTGCCGGACGGATCGAACACGAGCGTCGTGTTGAGCACGCGATCGGGCTCCGGCGCCTTCAACGGCAGCGTGCCGCCGATCACCCAGATCCCGTGGCGACGCGCGGCGTCCGCGAGGAAGTGCTGGATCGGGCCGTCCTGGTAGGGTTCGGCGAGCGCGAGCTTGTCGGTGTCGCGGTGGCCCATGAAGCAGAAATACTCGGGCAGCAGCACGAGCTGCGCGCCTTCACCGGCGGCTTCCGCGATCAGGCGGCGGGCTTCGGCGAGATTGCGCGCGACGTCCGGCGTGCTCACCATCTGCAGCGCGGCGACCTGGAAGGGCGTGGCGGAACGGGTGTGGTCGGTCATCGCAGGATCGGTTGCGTCATAAATGGGGTGCGGCCCGGCACCGTGTGTGATTCGACGCGCGGCTCAATGATTCGCCGCATCGGCCGGACCGTGATTCATCTTACCCTGATCGCCCCGCACCCGCTCGATGTGCGGGTGCGCCCACGAGCCGGTGATCGCGTAGTCGAGCGCGAACGCGCGCGACAGCGTTTCCGACAGCGCGTAGTTCGCGGCCAGCACGCCGACGCCGAGCAGCGGGTTGATGATGGCAGCCCCGATCGCGGCGGCGCCCGCGCTGATCTTCGGTGCGACGTGCGCATGGAGGTCCTGCGTCTCGGCGCCGAGATCGACCGCGCCGCGCACGGCGACGTTCGCGGGCCCCGTCATCATCGAAAAGTCGTCGGTGCGGGCGATTCCGTTCGAGATCTGGCCGGTGCCGGTGATCTTGTCGAACGGCAGCCCCTTGCCGATCACGTCGCGGAAATTCAGCGTCAGGAAGCGCGCAAGGCTCTGCAGGCTCAGCACGCCGAGCAGCTTCGCCGCACCCGGGTCGACCTTCAGGATCTGGCCGTGTTCGAGATCGATCGCGATCTGGCCGCCGAGCGACGGGAAGTCGAGCGCGGTCGGGCCGCCGCGCCAGCCGACCTTGCCGGTCACCGCGCCATGGCCGCCCGCCAGCGTGCGCGGCAGGCCGACGCGGTCGAGCAGTGCACCCGCGTTGCCGATGTCGAGCTTGAAGTCGAACACGGTACGGCGCGGTGCGTCGCTCTCGTCGGCGCCGCGGGCGAGCGCGCGGCGCGACGTGCGCCAGTTGCCGGTCGCCGTCAGCTTCGCGTCCGGGTTCGACAGCTCCAGCTTGTCGAGCTGCCAGACCGGCGTGCCGGCTTCATCGATATTGCGCGCGTTGACGACGAGGCGGCCGATGTCGTGGTTGCGCGCGACGACCTGGTCGACGATCAGGTCGATCGACGGCATCGGGCGGTCGGTCGGTGTCGGCAGGTTCATCGCGCGGCCGACGAGATCGTGCTGCGCGCTGTCGGGCACCACGAGCTTCGCGAGCCGCGCGTTCAGCACGCCCGCGCCGTTGTGGCCGCCGCCCGGCGCCCACGACAGGTAGCCAGACACCTGGTTCGACGCGATGTTCGCCTGCCACAGCTCGTCGACGTGCGACGCGCCGATGATCACGTTTTCCCAGTTGCGCTTGAGCAGCTTCAGCGTGCCGAAGTGGAGTGCGAAACGCTTCGGCGCGAAGCTTGCGAAATCGACCCGCGGCGCGGCCTGCGGCTCCGGCGCGCGCGGCGTGTCGGGCTTCAGCGTATGGGCAAGCGCGAGCCAGGCGTCGGCGTCCAGCTCGTTGACGTCGACGGCCGCGCTCACGCCGTCCTGCGGCATGTCGGGCATCCGGTGGATGCCCATCGCGCCGCGCACCGCGCGCAGCGGCTGGCCGCGCGTCGCGTCGAGCAGGTAGGTGGCCGACACGGGGCCGAGTGTCAGGTCCGCGTGTTCGAGGCGCTTGCCGTCGGTTTGCGGCGCCGGCTGCAGCGTGAAGCTGAACGGCATCGGCGTGCCGGCCGCCTTCGCGAACGGCGCGGGGAAATTCAGCGCGACGCCGGTCAGGTCGGAGTGCGCGCTGATGTCGGGCAAGCGGCCCGGTGCGCCGCGCACGGCGACCTTGTACGGTGCGTCGCCGACCACGTGCTCGAGCAGTGCGGCGGCCGGGCCGTGCAGGTTCAGGCCGCGTGCGGCGTCGAGCGCGAGCCGGCCGTCGACGTCTACCGTGTACGGGCCGTGCGACTGGAAGTTGCCGTTCGCGCGCACCGGGCCGCCGAGGAAGCGTCCCGACAGGTCGTGCAGCGATGCGCCGGCCTCGGTGAACCGGACACTGCCGCGCAGTGCCGACAGCGGCGGCACGCCATTGGTCGTCAGCGTGTTGCCGCCGAATGCGAGTGCGCCTTCGACGTGCGTGTGCGGATGCGCGACGTGCTGCGGAATCGTGATCTTGAGCCCGAGCGACGCGGGCCCCTGCGCATCGATCCGCTGGCCGATGTGCCCGCTCATCGTGCCGAGCGAGCTGTTGTCCGCATAGTCGATCAGGTCGGCGAGCGGGCCCTGCGCATGGCCGTCGATGATGAGCGGCGAGTGGGTCGGATTGCCGAGATCGTCGATGCGGCCGGCGACCTTCGTCAGTGCGACGCGCTTGTAGTGTGCGCGGTGGATGTCGAAGCGCAGCTTGTTCTGCGCGAGTTCGAACACGCCGTCGATCCCGTCGAGCGCAGGCCAGACGCTCGGCGTGCCGTTCGCGAGCTTGCGCGGCGGGTACGGCGTCGGTTCGAAGCGGCCGCCGGTGAACGGCGCGACGATGTGGAATACGCCGGCGTCCGGCTCGTGTTCGAACGGGAATTTCTCGAGCGGGCCACGGGCGACGATCGACGCGCCCTTGGTCACCTGGCCGTCCTGCAGCGCGTGGCCGAGATAGTCGCGCAGGTGTTCGGACATGCCGGTCGGCAGGTAGCGGGGGATGCGCGCCACCGACGCGCGGGCGAAATCGGCGCGCAGGTCGAGCGAGCCGCGGCCGTGGCCAGGGTTCGCGTACGAGCCCGACACCGCGATTTCGGCATCGGGGTTCGAGACGAGCAGGTCGGGCAGCGATACGTCGACGCGCGCGTGCTTCTCGCCGGGCGCGGGCGTGATCGTCCATTTGGCATTGCCGCGCAGGCGGTCGAACGTCAGGCGCGGCTCGTCGAATTCGCCGGGCACCGTGACGGCCGCATTGACCGTGTCGAAATGTGCCGAGCCGCCTGTCTCGTTCGCGTCGACGCGGCCCCACAGGTTCTCGACACCCGGCCAGCCGGCGCGCGGGTGGCCGCGGGGCGAGAGCCCGGGCGGCGGCTCCTGCGCCGCGAAGCTGATGCCTTGCAGGTCGCCGAGGAAGCGGTAGCGCACGATCGGCGCGGCGCCCATGCGCCGCTCCTCGTCGGCGAGGTCCGCGTGCGCGGGTTTCGCGCGTTCGACCTCGATGTGATAGTTCGACACCATTCCGCGCGGGTCGATCTTGATCAGCTCGTTGCGCAGGCGTGCCGGCAGCGGCAGCCCGCGAATGAATTCGCTGAGGATGCCGAGATCGACGCGGTCGCCGACGACGCTCAACAACTGCCCCTGGTTCGCGGTCGGCACGCGGTAGCGGGCCGTCAGCGTCGACAGCGCGAGCGAGCGGGCGAGCGGCGTGCCGTCCGGCAGCGGCGGCTGGCCGAGCTCCGCGTTGAAGCGTGTCAGGTGCAGCTTGTAGTCGTGGCCGGCGTCGAGCTGCATGTCCCAGCCGAAGCCGACCGTCGGCACGTCGAGCCGCGGCTGCGTCGGGCGCACGCGCAGCGCGACGTCCGCGCCTTGCAAGTCGCCGCCCGCCGAATGCAGGTGGCCGTCGCTGAAGGTAGCCCAGATCGCGTTGTCGATCCGGCCCGCGTGAATCGTGAGCGGCACGTCGAGGTAGCGCGCCAGCGTCTGCAGGTCGACCGGGCCCGTCGACAGGTACGCGTCGCCCGTCCAGTTCCCCGGCTTGCCGACCGGCGCGAGCGGCTTGTGCTTGAAGCGCGCACGGAAGTCGAGCGGGCCGAGCAGCAGCGTGCCGTTCGCGGGCGCCTGCAGCGCGGCCTTGTGCACGCGGCCGGCATTGAGCACCGCGAGCCGGATGCCCGACAGCACGAGCTCCGGCGCGTCATGCTGCGCGTCGCGCCACCGCAGCGTGCCGCCGCGCAGCACGATCGCCTCCTGGTTCAGCAGCCACGTGCCGAACGTGTCGTTGCCGCCGTGGGTGGTCGCCACGCCGACGCCCGCGATGCTCAGCGAGCCGTCGGCGGCACGCGCGACGACCAGATCGGGCTGGTCGACGATCAGGCTCGACAGCGCGGGCGACAGCCGCAGCAGCGACATCCACGACAGCGCGGCCGTCGCATGCGGCACCGACAGCGCGACCTTGCCGTCACGGCCGCGGATCGTCAGGTTCGTGAGTTCGACACCCGGCTGCATGCCGGACCAGTTCGGGGAAAGCTTCCCGATTGAAAGCTGCGCGTGGAGCTTGTCGGACACCGCGCGTTCGATGCGCGGGCGGAATTCGTCGATGCGGGGCAGCAGGACGTAGCGCAGCCCGAGGAACGCGCCGGACGCGACGAAGTAGGTGCCGATCCCGACTGCCAGCGTCACCCTGAACACGCGACGCAGGACCGGATGATCGTGCTTCGGAGGTCCCGCTTCGGGCGCAGCTACGGCGGATTCCTGACGGTCGGACATGCGGCGGACGGGCGGCGATATGGTAGTTTTGCAGACTGACGTTGAAATGTATCACACGGGTTCGTGCCGGCGGCCGTTGCGGCAGCACGGCACGGGCTTTCCGGCGCGCGGTTTCGCGACGGGCGCAGCCGCCCCGCGACGCCGCGCCGAGTCCATGGAGCCGGTCGGGAGCGGGGCGCGCGTGCGTTTCCCGTGCCGGCCGGCCGTTCCGCCAGGCCCGCTTCTCGATGACCGACGCTTCCGCCCTGATCTGCACGTCCTATTCCCGTTACCTGGCCCGAGCGGCCGGCGCGCGACCCGCGCTCACCGACCAGGTTGCCGCGTGGGCGGCCGCGCCGCTCGGTCGCGCGCAGCTCGACGCGCGCCTGACCGAACTGCTCGCGACGCCGGCCGGCACGGCCGCGCCGACCGACGAGCAACTGAAGCGCGCACTGCGGCAACTGCGCGCGGAGGCATTCGGCGCGGTGGCGGAGCGCGACCTTCGCGGGCTGGCGGACGTCGCCGAGGTGACGGGCGCGATGACCGACCTCGCGGAAGTGGCCGTGCAGCGCTCGCTCGCGCTGCTGTCGGACGAGCTCGAGGCGCAGTACGGCGAGCCGCGCGGCGCCGACGGCCAGCGCGTCGTGCTCGGCGTGGTCGGGATGGGCAAGCTCGGCGGCCGCGAGCTGAACGTGTCGTCGGACATCGACCTGATCTTCGTCTACGAGGACGACGGCGAGACGACCGGCGGCGCGCGTTCGCCGCTGTCCACGCAGGAATACTTCACGCGGCTCGGCCGGCGGCTGATCGGCGTGTTGTCGGAAGTCACGGCCGACGGCTACGTGTTTCGCGTCGACATGCGGCTGCGTCCGAACGGCGATTCGGGGCCGCTCGTCTGCAGCCTCGGCATGCTCGAGGAATATTTCTACGTGCAGGGCCGCGAGTGGGAGCGCTATGCGTGGATCAAGGGGCGGCTCGTGTCGGAAGGCGAAAGCGACGCGGCGCAACGGCTGGAGTCGCAACTCGAGTCGCTCGTCAAGCCGTTCGTATACCGCCGCTACCTCGACTTCGGCGTGATCGGCGCAATCCGCTCGCTGCACCAGCAGATCCGGCAGGAAGCCGCGCGCCGCGCGTCGATGCGGCCCGACAAGGCCGACGACATCAAGCTCGGGCGCGGCGGGATCCGCGAGATCGAATTCAGTGCACAGGTGTTCCAGCTGATCCGCGGCGGCCAGGATGCGGAATTCCGCGTACGGCCGACGCTCGCGGTGCTGCGCCATGCGCAGGCGCGCGGGCTGATCGGCGAGGATGTGCGCGCGCGCCTGACCGATGCCTACAACTTCCTGCGCACGCTCGAGCACCGGCTGCAGTACCGCAACGACGCGCAGACGCACGCGATGCCGGTCGAGCCGGACGAACGCGCGGCGCTGGCCGCGTCGCTGGGCTTTACCGACTATGCGGCGCTGATGACGGTGCTGGACGGCCACCGCACGTTCGTCGAAGCGCAGTTCGACCAGATTTTTGCCGACAAGGCGAGCGGCGCGCCCTGCGCGGCCGGCGACGACACGGCAGCCGCGTGGATCTGGAGCGGCGCGCTGGCCGACGACGGCGAGGACGACGCGCTGGTCGCGCGTCTCGACGGCCTCGGTTTCAAGGATCCGGCCACCGTGCTCGCCCGGCTGCGCGCGATCTGGCAGTCGTCGCGCTACACGGGCCTGCCGGAAAAGAGCCGGCAGCGCTTCGACAGCGTCGCGCAGCGGGCGCTCGACGCCGCGCCGAACATCGACGCCGCGCGCCGCGACGACACGATCGTGCGCCTGTTCGACCTGCTCGAGACGGTCAGCCGGCGCGGCGTCTATCTCGCGCTGCTGACCGAATATCCGGCCGCGCTCGACCGCGTGCTGTCGGTGCTCGGTGCGACGCGCTGGGGCGGCGGCTACCTGATTCGCCATCCGCAGCTGCTCGACGAACTGCTCGACGACGAGGCGATCGCGAGCCCGTTCGACTGGCCCGCGTTCAAGGACGCACTGCGCGCACGACTTGCCGCGGCCGACGGCCCCGAGCAACAGATGGACCTGCTGCGGCACGCCCAGCACGCGGAAGTATTCCGGATCCTGCTGATCGATCTGGCCGGGCAACTGTCGGTCGAGCACGTGAGCGACCGGCTGTCCGAGCTGGCCGACGCGGTGCTCGACGTGACGATCGAAGTCGTCTGGTCGCAGCTCGCGAAGCGCCATCGCGATGTGCCGAAGTTCGCGGTGATCGCGTACGGGAAGCTGGGCGGCAAGGAGCTCGGCTACGCATCGGATCTCGACCTGATCTTCCTGTACGACGACGCCGACGAGCGCTCGGCTGACGTCTACACGACCTTCACGCGGCGCCTGATCACGTGGCTCACCACGGCGACCGGGGCGGGCGCGCTGTTCGACATCGACCTGCGGCTGCGGCCGAACGGCGAGGCCGGGCTGCTCGTCACCGATCTCGACGCGTTCCGCCGCTACCAGCTGCGCGAGGGCGACGCCGCGAATACCGCGTGGGTCTGGGAGCACCAGGCGCTGACGCGTGCCCG
Source organism: Burkholderia sp. SRS-25 (assembly GCF_004343765.1). Taxonomy (NCBI): domain Bacteria; kingdom Pseudomonadati; phylum Pseudomonadota; class Betaproteobacteria; order Burkholderiales; family Burkholderiaceae; genus Burkholderia; species Burkholderia sp. SRS-25. The sequence goes on along the minus strand of NZ_PTXM01000025.1, from coordinate 44,213 downwards.
CTACAGCGCGGGCGACGCGCAGATCGGCGCGGACTTCGAGGCGATCCGCCAGCAGGTGCTGACGACGCCGCGCGACGGCGGCGTGCTCGCGAAGGAAATCGTCGACATGCGCGGCAAGGTGTTCGCCGGCCACCCGAACCAGACCGAGCTGTTCGACCTGAAGCACGATCGCGGCGGGATGGTCGACATCGAGTTCATCGTCCAGTACTGGGTGCTGCTGCACGCGTCGAGCGATGCCGAGCTGATCCGCAACACGGGCAACATCGCGCTGCTGCGCGAGGTCGCGCGCTTCGGGTTGATGGGCGAGGACGAGGCCGAGCGGGTGGGTGCGGCGTACCGGAAGTACCGGAAGCTGCAGCACAAGCTGCGGCTCGATGGCATGGAAAAGGCGCGGGTCGATCCGGCGGTGGTGGCCGACGAGCGGGCCGCTGTCACGGCGCTGTGGGAGCGCGTGTTCGGGGCGGTTGAAACGGATAGTTGAAACGGCCGTTCGATGCGGTGCGGCAGGGCGGACGCGATTGCGCCACCGGGCCAAAAAAAGACCGGCGCGTCGTGCGCCGGTCTTTTTGCGTTCGATGAACGGATAACGGGTGGCCTGCGTCAGGCGGCCAGCATTTCCTTCGCGTGCTTTCGCGTGGTCGCCGTGATCTCGAGCCCGCCGAGCATCCGTGCGACTTCCTCGATGCGGCTGGCGCGGTCGAGTGCGACGACGGTCGACACCGTACCGCCACGGTCGTCGGCGCCTTTTGCGACCTGGTAGTGGTGATCCCCGCGCGCAGCGACCTGCGGCAGGTGTGTCACGCACAGCACCTGGCGATCGCGCCCGAGCTGGTGCAGCAGGCGGCCGACCACTTCGGCGACGCCGCCGCCGATCCCCGTATCGACTTCGTCGAAGATCAGCGTCGGCGTCGGGCTTGCCGCGCTGGCGATCACCGCGAGCGCGAGGCTGATCCGCGCGAGCTCGCCGCCCGACGCAACCTTCGCGAGCGGCCGCAGTGGCACGCCGGGGTGCCCGGCGACCCGGAATTCGACCTGTTCGAGCCCGTGCGGGCCGCCGTCGGCGAGCGGCACGAGCGCGACTTCGAAGCTCCCGCCCGCCATCGACAGCTCCTGCATGCCGGCCGTGACGGCCGTGCCGAGCGCCTTGGCGGCCTGCGTGCGTGCCTTGGACAGATGCCTGGCGTCGGCGAGATAGGCTTCCCGCGCCTGGGCCTGCACCGCCACGAGCGCACCGAGATCGGCCGCCGCATCGAGTGCGGCGAGCTGCGCGCGGCGTGCCGCGTGTTCTTCGTGCAGCGTGTCGGGCGGCAAGCGGAACTTGCGGGCGGTCGAGTGCAGCGCATCGAGGCGCGATTCGACCTGCGCGAGCCGTTCGGGGTCGAGATCGACGCGCTGCGCATAGTGAGACAGCGAATAGACGGCTTCCTGCAACTGGATCTCGGCCGGTTCGAGCGACGCGAGCGCGTCGCCGAGCGAGGTATCGTAGTCGGCGAGGCTGCGCAGCTTCGACACGATCGCGCCGAGCTGCGCGAGCATCGCGTCGTCGGACTCGGACAGCGCGTTCAGCGCACCGCGCACGCCTTCGATCAGGTTCGCCGAATGCGACAGGCGCTTGTGCTCGTTGCTGACTTCGTCCCATTCGCCGGCTTGCGGCGCGAGCTTGTCGAGTTCGGCGAGCTGCCAGGCGAGCTTTTCGCGTTCGAGCTGCAGCTCGCGCTCGTGCGCTTTGGCTGCCTCGATCGCCTGCGTCGCGTCGCGCCACACGCGCCATGCGCGCGCGACGTTCGCGGCATCGGCGACGAGGCCCGCGTGCGTATCGAATAGCTCGCGTTGCGCGTCGGGCCGCATCAGCAGCTGGTGCGCGTGCTGGCCGTGGATGTCGACGAGCATTTCGCCGAGCTCGCGCAGCTGCGCGAGCGTTGCGCTGGTGCCGTTGATGAACGCGCGCGACCGGCCGTTCGCATCGATCACGCGGCGCAGCATCACGGTGTCCTCGGTGTCGAACGCGTGTTCGTCGAGCCAGCGCGCGACGCGGTCGTGCGGCGTGAATTCGGCGGTGATGTCGGCGCGGCCGCAGCCGGTGCGCACGACGCTCGCGTCGGCACGTTCGCCGAGCGCGAGGGCGAGGGCATCGATCAGGATCGATTTCCCGGCGCCGGTTTCGCCGGAAAAGACGGAAAAGCCGCTGTCGAATTCGAGATCGAGCGCGGCGACGATGACGAAGTCGCGGATCGAGAGGTGGCGGAGCATGGTGTCGGGCGGAGCGGCGTCAGGACGCCTTGTCGTCTTCGTTCGAGGCGTGTTCGTTCCAGTGCAGCTTCTTGCGCAGCGTCGCGTAGTAGCTGTAGCCGATCGGGTGCAGAAACGGCACCGTGTGCTTCGAGCGGCGCACCTCGATCGTGTCGTTCAGTTCGAGCGCGGTGAACGACTGCATGTCGAAGTTCACGTTGACGTCGCGCCCGCCGACGATCTGGATCGCGATTTTCGAATCGTCGGGCAGCACGATCGGCCGGTTCGACAGCGCGTGCGGTGCGATCGGCACGAGGACGATGCCCGCCAGCTGCGGATGGAGGATCGGGCCGGCCGACGACAGCGCGTAAGCGGTCGAGCCGGTCGGCGTCGCGACGATCAGGCCGTCCGAACGCTGGTTGTACATATATCGGCCGTCGACCGACGCGCGCAGCTCGACCATCCCGGAGAAGCCGCTGCGGTTCACGACGACATCGTTGAAGGCGAGCGCGTGGTAGATCGGTTCGCCGTCGCGCATGATCCGGGCCTCGAGCAGCGCGCGCTCCTCGCGCTCGAACTTGCCCGACAGGATCACCGGGACGAGCGCCTGCATGTCGGCCGCCGCGATGTCGGTGATGAAGCCGAGCCGCCCGTGGTTGATCCCGATCAGCGGTGTCTTGTACGGCGCGAGCTGACGGCCGATGCCGAGCATCGTCCCGTCGCCGCCCAGTACGACCGCCACGTCGGCGCGCGCCCCGATTTCGGCCGGGGTCAGCGCCGGATAGCCGGTGATGCCGATCTCGCGCGCGGTCTCGGCTTCGAAGACGACCTCGAAGCCCCGTTTGGCGATGCAGGCGGCCAGTGTGGCGAGCGGCTCGGCGATGTTGGGCGTGTTGCTCCGGCCGACGAGCGCGACAGTGTTGAACTGATTACCGGTTTTCATGCCGGCATTACACCATAGCTCGTTGACGAAAAGAACCGGCTGTGCGCAGACGGGGCCGGATCGGGCCGGCCCGCGCAACGGCAACCGACGCCACTCGCCGCGGTCGCGCGGTTGCGCTAAAATTTTCCACCATGCTAGATCCTCGCGCACGAACCCTCCTGAAAACCCTGATCGAACGGTATATCGCCGACGGTCAGCCAGTCGGATCGCGCACGTTGTCCCGTTACTCCGGGCTCGAGCTGAGCCCGGCAACGATCCGCAACGTGATGTCCGACCTGGAGGAGCTCGGCCTCGTGTCGAGCCCGCACACGTCGGCCGGCCGCGTGCCGACGCCGCGCGGCTACCGGCTGTTCGTCGACACGATGCTGACGGTCGAGGCGCCGATCGACGCCGAGGCCGTCGCGCGGCAGGTGCAGAACACGCTGCAGGCCGGCGAGCCGCAGCAGCGCGTCGTGGCGGCCGCCGCGAGTGTGCTGTCGAACCTGTCGCAGTTCGCGGGCGTGGTGCTGACGCCGCGCCGCAGCCACGTGTTCAAGCAGATCGAGTTCATGCGCCTGTCGGACAAGCGCATCCTGCTGATCATCGTCACGCCCGAGGGCGACGTGCAGAACCGGATGCTCGCGACGCCGCGCGATTACTCGCCGTCGCAACTGACCGAGGCGTCCAACTACATCAACGCGCATTTCGCCGGACTGTCGTTCGACGAGGTGCGCCGCCGCCTGCGCGACGAGATCGACCAGTTGCGCGGCGACATGACCGCGCTGATGCATGCCGCCGTGACGGCCAGCACCGAGGTGCCGGACACCGAGGACACCGTGCTGATTTCCGGCGAGCGCAACCTGCTCGAAGTGGCGGATCTGTCGTCCGACATGGCTCGGCTGCGCAAGCTGTTCGACGTATTCGACCAAAAGACGGGCCTCCTGCAACTGCTCGACGTGTCGAGCCACGCCCAGGGCGTGCAGATCTTCATTGGCGGCGAATCGACGCTCGTGCCTATCGAGGAAATGAGCGTCGTGACCGCGCCTTACGAGGTGAACGGGCAGATAGTTGGCACGCTCGGCGTGATCGGCCCGACCCGCATGGCGTACAACCGCGTGATACCGATCGTCGACATCACCGCGCGCCTGCTGTCGCTCACGCTGAGCCAGCAGTAGCCTGCCGTCGCCAGCCCGATCCTGCCCCGTCATCGTGCCGCGGCACCGCGTGTGCCGGCAGTCGGCCGAACGGCCAGCCGACCGGCGCGCAGCGGCCCGCTATAATTGAGAGCCGTCCGGTCCCGTGCCCCGAGCACGTTATTGCCCATGCGTTTCGATCTTGAGCCGCCTTCGAGCACCGCGGCTGCCCATCGCATCGGCGTGCTGCTGATCAATCTCGGCACGCCCGACGCACCCACGCCGCGCGCGGTGCGGCGCTACCTGGCCGAATTCCTGTCGGATCCGCGGGTCGTCGAGATTCCGCAGGCCATTTGGCAGGTGCTGCTGCGCACGGTGATCCTGCCGCTGCGCGGCCGCGCGTCCGCAAAGAAATACGCAGCCGTCTGGATGCCCGAGGGGTCGCCGCTGCGCGTGTACACGGAGCGCCAGACCGACAGCGTGCGGCACCTGCTCGTGTCGAACGGCTATCAAGTGCAGGTCGACTACGCGATGCGCTACGGCAGCCCGAACATTTCGCACGCGCTCGCGCAGTTCAAGCGCGCGGGTGTCGAGCGCGTGCTGCTGATGCCGATGTACCCGCAATATTCGGCGTCGACCACGGCCACGGCCTTCGACGCCGCCTTCGACGCGCTCGCGCGCATGCGCAACCAGCCCGAGGTGCGCACGGTGCGGCACTACGCCGACCATCCGGCCTATATCCATGCGTTGGCCGAGCAGGTGCGCCAGTATTGGGCGCAGCACGGCCGGCCCGACTTCGCGGGCGGCGACAAGCTCGTGCTGAGCTTTCACGGCGTGCCGAAGCGCACGCTCGACCTCGGCGACCCTTATCACGACCAGTGCCAGCAAACGGGTGCGCTGCTGATGGCCGCGCTCGGGCTGTCGACGACCGAATGCCGCGTCACGTTCCAGTCACGCTTCGGCAAGGCCGAATGGCTGCAGCCTTACACCGCGCCGACGCTGCGCGAGTTCGGCGAGGCCGGCGTGCGGCGGGCCGACGTGTTCTGTCCCGGTTTCACGGCCGACTGCCTGGAGACGATCGAGGAGATCGGCATGGAAGTGCGTGACGAGTTCCTCGCCGGCGGCGGCAAGGCGTTCCACCGCATTCCATGCCTGAATGGCGCGCCCGCGTGGATCGGTGCGCTCGGCGAGATCGTCGCCGAGAATCTGCAGGGCTGGCCGGTCAGGGCCGTGCAGCCCGAAACCGTGGGTTGAGATGAAACGACCCCCACGCTCATTTCGTTCACTGCCCCCCGAGGGGGCGGTCAGCCTCCTTGGGGCGGCCCGGCGGAGGCTGCGATGAACTACAAGATTTCGACCGAACCGGGCGCGAAGCTGCGCATCGACAAATGGCTGTGGGCGGCCAGGTTCTTCAAGACGCGCTCGCTCGCGACCGATGCGGTCGACAAGGGGCACGTGAAGATCGGCGGCGCGGCGGTCAAGCCGGCGAAGGACGTGCGCGTGGGCGACGAGGTCGAGATTGCGATCGACGGCATCGTCTGGCACATTGCCGTGCTCGGCGTGTGCGACGTGCGCGGGCCGGCGAGCGTCGCACAGACGCTTTACGCGGAAACGGAAGCAGGGCGGGCTGCGCGGCTCGCCGAACTGGAGCGGCGCCGCACGTATCGCGAGCCGGCAGCCGAATTGCACGGCCGGCCGACGAAGCGCGACCGGCGCATCATCGACAGATTTTCTGGTGGGAGCTGAACATCTGGTCGAACGTCGCCCGCGCGCTTCCGTATTCGGTCGTGCGGTCGGTGACGGCTCCCGACAGGCAGATGGTGGTGGTGCCGGCAATGAGTACCAGCGCGACCACCGAGATCGCAAAGGTCAGTTTCATGGTACTCCCCTCGAGAAGAAGGGTGAAAACGGCGCCAGGTGGATGTCAGGCGACGGTCAGCTAGGGGTAAACACGCTTTTCCGACGCTTGAGGAGAGTGTAGTGCAGCGGGCCCGTGCCAAGCTAGTACTTGCCAAGTAAGCGTTGTTACCGGCCGTTTCGCCCGATCTGGCGGACTATGCGGCCGATGCCCCGGCGTGACGCGCGGTTGTTTCGCGGTATTGGAGAATGCCGGCGAATAACCCTCTTGAAATCGTCGTTTTTGCCCTTATTTGCACCAGCAATGTGCGGTGCCTCCGGATATACGGTCCGGCGGTTGCCGATTTGGCTTCAACCTCTAATCGACTTTCAGCGACATGGAAAACACGCAAGAGAACCCGGCATCCCAATCGGCCGAAGATATCGGCAGCGAGAAGCAGGCGGCGCAAGGCGCTGCTCCCGCGGCCGAAGCAGCCGACGCGGCGCTCGCGGAGGCTCAAGCCAAGGTCGCCGAGCTGCAGGAGAGCTACCTGCGGGCGAAGGCCGAAACCGAGAACGTCCGCCGCCGCGCGCAGGACGACGTCGCGAAGGCGCACAAGTTCGCGATCGAGAGCTTCGCGGAGCACCTGCTGCCCGTGCTGGACAGCCTGGAAGCGGCCGTCAACGATACGTCCGGCGACATCGCGAAGGTGCGCGAAGGCGTCGAGCTGACGCTGCGCCAGCTGACGAGCGCGCTCGAGAAGGGCCGCGTCGTCGCGCTGAACCCGGTCGGCGAGAAGTTCGATCCGCATCAGCACCAGGCAATTTCGATGGTGCCGGCCGAGCAGGAGCCGAACACCGTCGTCACCGTGCTGCAAAAGGGCTACACGATCGCCGACCGCGTGCTGCGCCCGGCGCTCGTCACCGTCGCGCAGCCGAAGTAAGGCCGTCGCGATGCTGCCAGCCGGCGTCGATCCGGCCGCGTTCAACGCGTTCGACATGCAGGCGCTGGACGCCGGCACGTTCGACGCGGCGATCGGCGGCGCGGGGGATGCGCTCGCGGTGGTGTTCTTCTGGGGCGTCGACTGCTTCAACTGCGAGATCGCGAAGAAGGCGATGCTCGCCCAGCCCGACGCGATCCGCGCGCTGGACCTGAAGTGGTTCCATTGCAACGTGTACGAACACCACCAGCTGGGGCGCCGCTTCGGGCTGCACGGCGTGCCGACGTGGTTCTTCTTCCACCGCGGCAAGCGGCTCGGGCGTGCGACGGGCTGGCATGGCCTCGCGCAGTTCCAGGCAGCGGTGTCGGCGGCACGCGCGAAAATCGCCGCGTCGGGCGGCGATCCGCCGGGCGGCGATCCGCTAGCCGGCAGCGATTGAAAAAATTTAATATCCGCATCGCTCGTCGGGTCTTGAAAACGGATCGGACGGACGCATTTCGGGAACAGAGTTGAATTCTGGCGCGCGAAACCGCCCCCAAACGCGGCGTTTTGCGCAGCAAACAAGCATTTCTGGAGATTAGGAAAAATGGGAAAGATCATCGGTATTGACCTCGGCACCACGAACTCGTGCGTCGCCATCATGGAAGGCAACCAGGTCAAGGTCATCGAGAACTCGGAAGGCACGCGCACCACGCCGTCGATCATCGCCTACATGGACGACAATGAAGTGCTCGTTGGCGCGCCGGCCAAGCGCCAGTCGGTGACCAACCCGAAGAACACGCTGTTCGCAGTGAAGCGCCTGATCGGCCGCCGCTTCGAAGAGAAGGAAGTCCAGAAGGACATCGGCCTGATGCCGTACACCATCATCAAGGCCGACAACGGCGATGCATGGGTTGAAGCGCACGGCGAGAAGCTCGCGCCGCCGCAGGTTTCGGCGGAAGTGCTGCGCAAGATGAAGAAGACGGCCGAAGACTACCTCGGCGAGCCGGTCACGGAAGCCGTGATCACGGTGCCGGCGTACTTCAACGACAGCCAGCGCCAGGCAACCAAGGACGCCGGCCGCATCGCAGGCCTCGAAGTCAAGCGGATCATCAACGAGCCGACCGCGGCTGCGCTCGCGTTCGGCCTCGACAAGGCCGAGAAGGGCGACCGCAAGATCGCCGTGTATGACCTCGGCGGCGGTACGTTCGACGTGTCGATCATCGAAATCGCGGACGTCGACGGCGAAATGCAGTTCGAAGTGCTGTCGACCAACGGCGACACGTTCCTCGGCGGCGAAGACTTCGACCAGCGCATCATCGATTACATCATCGGCGAGTTCAAGAAGGAGCAGGGCGTCGACCTGTCGAAGGACGTGCTCGCGCTGCAGCGCCTGAAGGAAGCCGCTGAAAAGGCGAAGATCGAGCTGTCGTCGAGCCAGCAGACCGAAATCAACCTGCCGTACATCACGGCTGACGCATCGGGCCCGAAGCACTTGAACCTGAAGATCACCCGCGCGAAGCTGGAAGCGCTGGTGGAAGACCTGGTCGAGCGCACGATCGAACCGTGCCGCATCGCGATCAAGGACGCCGGCGTCAAGGTGTCGGACATCGACGACGTGATCCTGGTCGGCGGCCAGACGCGTATGCCGAAGGTGCTGGAGAAGGTGAAGGAATTCTTCGGCAAGGATCCGCGCCGTGACGTGAACCCGGACGAAGCCGTCGCAGTCGGCGCGGCGATCCAGGGCCAAGTCCTGTCGGGCGACCGCAAGGACGTGCTGCTGCTCGACGTGACCCCGCTGTCGCTCGGTATCGAGACGCTCGGCGGCGTGATGACGAAGATGATCAGCAAGAACACGACGATCCCGACGAAGCACGCTCAGGTGTACTCGACGGCGGATGACAACCAGGGCGCCGTGACGATCAAGGTGTTCCAGGGCGAACGCGAAATGGCAGCCGGCAACAAGCTGCTCGGCGAGTTCAACCTCGAAGGCATCCCGCCGGCACCGCGCGGCGTGCCGCAGATCGAAGTGACCTTCGACATCGACGCGAACGGCATCCTGCACGTCGGCGCGAAGGACAAGGCGACCGGCAAGGAAAACAAGATCACGATCAAGGCGAACTCGGGCCTGTCCGAGGCTGAAATCGACCAGATGATCAAGGACGCGGAAGCGAACGCAGCGGAAGATCACAAGCTGCGCGAGCTGGCTGATTCGCGCAACCAGGGCGACGCGCTGGTCCACAGCACGAAGAAGGCGCTGACCGAGTACGGCGACAAGCTGGACGCGGGCGAGAAGGAAGCCATCGAAGCGTCGCTGAAGTCGCTCGAGGAAGTGCTGAAGGACGCGTCCGCCGACAAGGCTGCGATCGACGCGAAGGTCGAGGAGCTCGGCAAGGTTTCGCAAAAGCTCGGCGAAAAGATGTACGCCGACATGCAGGCCCAGCAAGCAGGTGCGGCCGGCGCAGCGGGTGCAGCGGAAGGCGCTGCTCACGCGGGCGGCGCGCAGCAGGCTGCCGACGATGTCGTCGACGCCGAGTTCAAGGAAGTGAAGAAGGACTAAGCCGGGTTGCCCCGGTGCCGCACGCCGCGCGCGCAACCCGCGCGCGGCGCGGCTGACGGGTTGGCTGACAAGCGGTCTGTCTTTCCTTCCGGATGGCCGGATCGACTCCACGCCTGGCGGGCCTCACGGCCCTCCGGGCACATTTGTTTTTTGGCGGGTGCTGCGCGAGCCGTCCGCGGCGGGCGCAGCGCCAGACGAGTCGAGAGACTTTACTGCAGGCGAAAGGAGCCGCCGTGTGCGCGATGCGCGGCGGCACAGTGAATCGATATGGCGAAACGGGATTACTACGAGGTTCTGGGCGTCGCGAAGAATGCGAGCGACGACGAAATCAAGAAGGCGTATCGCAAGCTTGCGATGAAGTATCACCCTGACCGCAATCCGGACAACAAGGATGCGGAAGAGCATTTCAAGGAGGTGAAGGAAGCCTATGAAATGCTGTCGGACGACCAGAAGCGGGCGGCGTACGACCAGTACGGCCACGCGGGCGTCGATCCGAACATGGGCGGTGCGGGCGCACAGGGCTTCGGCGGTTTCGCGGACGCGTTCGGCGACATCTTCGGCGACATCTTCGGCCAGGCCGCGGGCGGTGCCGCGCGCGGCGGCCGTGGCGGCCCGCAGGTGTATCGCGGCGCGGACCTGCGCTACAGCATGGAAATCACGCTCGAGCAGGCCGCACACGGCTACGACACGCAGATCCGCGTGCCGAGCTGGGTGTCGTGCGAGGTCTGCCACGGGTCGGGCGCGAAGCCCGGCACGAAGCCGGAAACCTGCCCGACCTGTCACGGCCAGGGCACGGTGCGCATGTCGCAGGGCTTCTTCAGCATCCAGCAGACCTGCCCGAAGTGTCATGGCACGGGCACCTACATCCCCGAGCCGTGCGTGCATTGCCACGGGTCGGGCAAGGTGAAGGAAACCAAGACGCTCGAAGTGAAGATCCCGGCCGGGATCGACGACGGGATGCGGATCCGCTCGGCCGGCAACGGCGAACCGGGCATCAACGGCGGGCCGCCGGGCGACCTGTACGTCGAGATTCACATCAAGCCGCACTCGGTGTTCGAGCGCGACGGCGACGATCTCCACTGCCAGATGCCGATCCCGTTCACAACCGCCGCGCTCGGCGGCGAGATCGAGGTGCCGACGCTGGCCGGTCGTGCTTCGTTCCCGGTGCCGGAAGGCACGCAGTCGGGCAAGACGTTCCGCCTGCGCGGCAAGGGCATCAAGGGGCTGCGTTCGAGCATCGCGGGCGATCTGTACGTCCACGTGCAGGTCGAGACGCCGGTGAAGCTGACCGACAACCAGCGCGACCTGCTCAAGCAGTTCGAGAAATCGCTGGCCGAGGGCGGCGCGCGTCACAGCCCGCAGAGCAAGAGCTGGTTCGACCGTGTGAAGAGCTTCTTCGAGTAACTCGAGTAACAGCATGACTGAAGGCAACGAGAGCGCGTCGTTCGCGCTCTTGGACGATTGCGACTCGACCGCGCTCGCGCAGTCGAGTCGTTTGTATTCGGGGTTCGTGCGCGAACGCGTGTGCACGGATCCGGCTCGGCTCGACGAGGTCGACGCGGCCGTGGCGCAGGACCTGCGCGACGGGCTGCACGCGGTCGTCGTCGGCGATTACGAATTCGGACGCAACCTGCAACGAGCGCAGCCGGGCCATGCCCCGCTGCGCTTTTTGCTGTATGCGCGCTGCGAGCGCCTGTCGCGCGACGAAGTCGACGCGTGGCTCGCGCAGCAGGACGGCGGCGGTACGCCGTCGATCGCGGGCGTCGCGCATGTCGGGAAGAGCGTGTCGCGCGATGCGTTCGACGCGGCGATCGCCGCGGTGCACGACGCGCTGCGCGCGGGCGATTCTTATCAGGTCAACTACACGTACCGGCTGAACTTCGACGTGTTCGGCACGCCGCTCGCGCTGTACCGGCGGCTGCGTGCGCGCCAGCCCGTGCGCTACGGCGCGCTGATCGCGTTGCCCGGCGGCACGTGGGTCGTGTCGTGCTCGCCCGAGCTGTTCGTCGAGAAGCACGGCGACGTGCTGCGCGCGCGGCCGATGAAGGGCACCGCGCCGCGTTCGGCCGACCCGCGCGACGATGCGGCGGCCGCTGCGTTTCTCGCGAACGATCCGAAGAACCGCGCGGAAAACGTGATGATCGTCGACCTGCTGCGCAACGACGTGTCGCGGATCGCGCGCACCGGCACGGTCCGCGTGCCGGCGCTGTTTTCCGTCGAGCCGTATGCGTCGGTGTGGCAGATGACGTCGACGGTCGAGGCCGGCTGGCGCGACGGGACGACATTCGCGCAGATGCTGCGCGCGCTGTTTCCGTGCGGATCGATCACGGGTGCGCCAAAGCACAAGACGATGGAACTGATCGACGCGATCGAGTCGACGCCGCGCGGGCTCTATACGGGCGCGATCGGCTGGCTTGACGCTGCGAAGCAACGCGCCGGTTCCGACGCGCCCGTCGATCGCCCGGCCGGTTGCGGCGATTTCTGCCTGTCGGTCGCGATCCGCACGCTGACGCTCGATGCAGCCGGCGAAGGCGCTGACTGCGAGGGTGTGACGGGAGCCGATGCCGAAACACGCAATCCGGCAACGGCAATCGCCGGCCGGCGCCGCGGCACGATGGGTGTCGGCGCGGGCATCGTGCTCGACAGTGTCGCGGCGGACGAATATGCGGAGTGCGAATTGAAAGCGCGATTCCTGACGGACGCCGATCCCGGCTTCCAGCTGTTCGAAACGACGGCCGCCACGCGTGCGGACGGCATCCGGCATCTCGATCGCCATCTTGCGCGGCTGCAGCGTAGCGCGGATGCGTTCGGCTTCCGCTTCGACGCCGACGCGTTGCGCCGCGAGATCGACGCGCGCTGCGCGGCGCTCGATGGCGACGGCGCTTACCGGATGAAGCTTGCGCTCGCGAAGGACGGCACGATCGAGATCATCGCGGCACCGCTCAAGCCGCTGCCGGCGGGGCCGGTCGGCGTGCTGCTGGCGTCCGCGCACGGCTTCTCACCGACCCGTGCGAACGATGCGCTGCTGCTGCACAAGACCACGCGCCGCGCCGAATACGATCGCGCGTGGCAGGCGGCGGAGGCGCTCGGCGGTTTCGACATGCTGTTCATCAACGAGCGCGGCGAGGTGACGGAAGGCGGGCGCTCGAACCTGTTCGTGAAGCTCGACGGCCAGTGGGTGACGCCGCCGCTCGAGTCCGGCGTGCTGCCGGGCGTGATGCGCGGCGTGCTGCTCGACGATCGTGCGTTCGGCGCGACGGAGCGGGTCGTGACTCGCGACGATCTCGCGCGTGCGGAGGCGCTATTGCTGACCAACGCGCTGCGCGGCGCGCTCGACGCGGTACTGAAGTAACCAGCAGATAATCGACTGCTACTGGCAGCGTAAGCAAGAAAAAGCGCGGCGCCCCGCAAAGGGCGCCGCGCTTTTTTCATCGAGGCGCCGGCGAACGCATCGCCGGCACTTCGCCGGACGTCAGAACGAATGCTCGGGGCCGGGGAACGAACCGTCCTTCACCGCGCGCACGTACGCTTCGACGGCCGCCTGGATATTCGACTCGCCCTGCATGAAATCCTTCACGAAGCGCGGCCGCTTGCCGGGGAACACACCGAGCATGTCGTGCAGCACGAGCACCTGGCCCGAGCAGTCGGCGCCTGCGCCGATGCCGATCGTCGGCACGCGCAGCATGTGCGTGACTTCGGACCCGATCAGCGTCGGCACGGCTTCGAGCAGCACGACCTGCGCACCGGCCGCTTCGACCGCGCGCGCGTCGCGCAGCAGTTGCGCGGCGCCGGCTTCGGTCTTGCCTTGCACCTTGAAGCCGCCGAATGCGTGCACCGACTGCGGCGTGAGGCCCACGTGCGCACACACGGGCACCGCGCGCTCGACGAGGAAGCGGATCGTCTCGGCGAGCCATTCGCCGCCTTCCAGCTTGACCATCTGCGCACCGGCGCGCATCAGCTTGACGCTGCTTGCGAATGCCTCGGCCGGCGTGCCGTACGTGCCGAACGGCAGGTCGGCCATGATCAGCGCGCGCGGCTGCGCACGGGCGACGCAGGCGGTGTGATACGCGATGTCGTCGAGCGACACGGGCAGCGTGGTCGTGTGGCCCTGCAGCACGTTGCCGAGCGAATCGCCGATCAGCAGCACGTCGACACCGGAACGGTCGAGCAGCGCGGAAAAGCTCGCGTCGTAGCAGGTGAGCATCGCGATCTTCTCGCCGGCGTCGCGCATTGCCTGCAGCTTGGGCACCGTGACGGCAGGCCGGCTCGATTCCTGGAGATAGGTCATGGGAAATCCGGTTCGAATGGGTGAGGAACGACAGGCGAGGACGCGTCAGCGCGTCGTTTCGCCCTTGACGAAGAATTCCTTGCGGCCGCGCATCGTCTCGATGCGCTCGACCAGCAGGGCGAGATCTTCGGGGGAATCCAGCGGGTTCAGGTGTTCCGCGGCGACCGTCAGCACCGGCGTGCGGTCGTAGTGGTAGAAGAATTCGTTGTACGCGTCGACGAGCGAGCGCAGGTACGCATCGCTGATCTGCAGTTCCATCGGCAGCCCGCGCTTCTGGATGCGCGAGAACAGCACTTCCGGGCTCGCCTGCAGGTAGACGACGAGGTCGGGCGACGGCGCCTGCGGCACGTCCACGTGCGTCGCGACCGAGCGATAGAGCTGCCACTCGTCTTCCGGCAGGTTCAGCCGCGCGAAGATGTCGTTCTTCTGCGGCATGAAATCGGCGATGACCGGGCGGCCCGTTTCGAGCGCACCGATCAGCTCGCGTGCCTGTTGCGCGCGCTGCAGCGCGAACGACAGCTGCACGGGCAGCGCGTAGCGTGCGGTGTCGCGATAGAAGCGTTCGAGGAACGGGTTGTCCTGCGGGCGCTCGAGCAGCGTCTGCATCGACCAGCGTTCGCCGAGCAGGCGCGCGAGCGTCGTCTTGCCGACGCCGATCGGGCCTTCGATCACGAGATAGCGGTGCGGGGCGCGCAGGTCGGGCGCGGTGACGGTGAGGGGAGTCGGGGTCATCGGCAGCGGTTCTTGTCGGCGGCTTCGCTGGCAGCGAGCGCCTTCTGCATCAGGCACTGGCAGGTCTGCACCTTCTCGACGCGCTGGTCTGCGACGGCGGCGAGGAAGGCATCGGCCCGGCCGCGCGCGGGGATGTCGAGTGTCGGCTCGATCTCGACGAGCGGCACGAGTGCGAACGCACGGTCGGTGAGGCGTGGGTGCGGGACGATCAGGTCGGGCTCGTCGATGGAAGCGTCGCCGAACAGCAGGATGTCGAGATCGAGCGTGCGCGGCGCGTTGCGATACGGGCGCTCGCGGCCGAAGTGATGTTCGATCTTCTGGCACAGCGCGAGCAGTTCGCGGGCCGACAGCGTCGTGTCGAGCTTGACGACGCAGTTGTAGTAGTCGTCGCCGCCCGCTTCGAAGGGCGCCGTGCGATACAGGCTCGATTTGCCGAGGATCGAGATGGTGCGCTGCTGCGCAAGGCACACCACCGCGTCCTTCAGGGTCTGGCGCGCATCGCCGAGATTCGCCCCCAGTCCGATATATGCAACCGTCATGGCATCACTTCCTACGTCGTTCGCCGGCGAGCGCGTCAGTCGTCGGAACCGCTCGCGGTATCGCCCGAGGCGTCCGGTGCCTGCTCGGCGGCACCTTCACCCGGCTTGCGGTTTCGCACACCGCCGCGGCGCCGCCGCTTGCGGGGCGATTTTTCCTTCGTGCCGCCCTGCGTGAGCAATGCCTCGCGAGCGGCCGCGTCGCCTTCGATGAAATCCGTCCACCACTGTCCGACTTCCGCATCGAGCTCGCCGGATTCGCAGCGTAACAGGAGGAAATCATACCCCGCTCTAAACCTTTGGTGTTCCAGCAGCCGCATCGCGCTGCGGCCCGAGCGTTTCTCGAGGCGCAGCTGCAGGCCCCAGATCTCGCGCATGTCGGCCGAGTAACGCTTGTGGATCGCGAGTTTCTCGGTCTGCATGTCGAGCACGTCGTCCATCGCGCGATGGAGCGCCGGCACCGGGATTTCGCCTTCGGCCGTGTATTGCTCGAAGCGCTGGCGCATGTCGTGCCACAGCAGCGTCGCGAACAGGAAGCCCGGCGACACCGTCTTGCCGGCGCGCACTCGCGCGTCGGTGTTGTTCAGCGCGAGCGTGATGAACTTCTCGCCCTGCGGCTGTTCGAGCACGACGTCGAGCAGCGGCAGCAGCCCGTGGTGCAGGCCCTCCTTGCGCAGCCGCTGCAGGCACGCGAGCGCGTGGCCGGACAGCAGCAGCTTCAGCATTTCGTCGAACAGGCGCGCGGCCGGCACGTTGTTGATCAGGTCGGCGAGCGCGTTGATCGGTTCGCGCGTGTGCGGCTCGATCTCGAAACCGAGCTTGGCTGCAAAGCGCACGACGCGCAGCATCCGCACCGGATCCTCGCGGAAGCGCGTGGCCGGATCGCCGATCATCCGCAACAGGCGGGCGCGCACGTCGGCCATCCCGTCGTGGTAGTCGAGCACCGTCTGCGTCGACGGGTCGTAATACATCGCGTTGATCGTGAAGTCGCGGCGTGCGGCGTCTTCGTGCTGCTCGCCCCACACGTTGTCGCGCAGCACGCGGCCGCTCGCGTCCACCGCGTGCGTGCGGCGATCGAGTTCGTCGCGCTTCAGGCGCTTCGGCGGCTCGGCAGCGGCCGCCTCGGGCGGCGCGTCGACCAGCGCGCGGAACGTCGACACCTCGATCAGCTCCTGGCCGAACTGCACGTGCACGATCTGGAAGCGGCGGCCGATCAGGCGGGCGCGGCGGAACAGGCGCTGCACCTCGGTCGGGGTTGCGTCGGTCGCGACGTCGAAGTCCTTCGGCGCGATGCCGAGCAGCAGGTCGCGTACCGCACCGCCGACGATGAACGCACGGAAGCCCGCCTGCTGCAGCGTGTCGGTCACGCGCACGGCATTCTTCGAGATCAGCGCCGGGTTGATGCCATGCACGCTGGCCGGCACGACGGTCGGTTCATGGTTGCTGCGCGGTTTCTTCGTGCCGCCGCCGCGGGCGCCCTTCGGGGCGCGCGGGGTAGCAGGGGCCGCTTCGTCGGCCGGGGCCGCTGCGGGAGACGTTTGCTCGGTTTCGTCCTGGCCGAGCAGCTTGCGGATGAATTTTTTGATCACGACGTTCAGAAGAGATCGAGGATGCGCCAGCCGCGATTGCTTGCATGCGCACGCAGCGTGTCGTCAGGGTTGGTCGCGATCGGGTCGGTGACTTTCTCGAGCAACGGGATGTCGTTGTGCGAGTCGCTGTAGAAGTAGGTGTGCGTGAAGTCGCTCCATTGCTTGCCGAGCGACGCGAGCCACGCTTCGGTCCGCACGATCTTGCCTTCGCGATAGCTCGGCGTGCCGGTCGGCCGGCCCGTGTACGGCGAATCGGGATGCCCGTCGGTCGTTTCGACCTCGCAGGCGATCAGCGTGTCGACACCGAACGCGGTGGCGATCGGGCGCGTGATGAATTCGTTGGTCGCCGTCACCACGCAGCACAGGTCGCCCGCATCGAGGTGCTTGCGCACGAGTTCGAGCGCGGCGGGTGTCATTGCGGGCCGGATCACCTCGTGCATGTACTGCTCGTGCCATTCGGCCAGCTGCGCGCGCGAATACTTCGCGAGCGGCGTGAGCATCGCCGTGAGGTACGCGTGGATGTCGAGCTTGCCGGCCTTGTAGTCGGCGAAGAACTGATCGTTCTGACGCGAGAAGCTTTCCGCGTCGACGATGCCGAGCTTCACCATGAAGCGGCCCCATTCGTGGTCGCTATCGGTCGGGATCAGCGTGTGATCGAGGTCAAAGAGTGCCAGATTAGTCATGGAAGCGCATTTTACTCGAAGCGGTTCGGGCCCGTGCCCGGTGGTTGGATGTCGTCGCCGGGACGCGCCAGCATGCGGCGCAGCAACGGCAGCGTGACGGCGCGTTTCTGCTCGAGCGAGAAGCGGTCGAGCGCGTCGAGCAGTGCCATCAGGCTCGGCATGTCGCGGCGGAAATGGGTCAGCAGGTAGGCGGCGATGTCGTCGGTGAGCGCGATCCCGCGCTCCTTCGCCGCGAGCTTGAGCACGGCGATCTTGCCGGCGTCGGACGGCGGCGACAAGTGGAACACGAGCCCCCAGCCGAGGCGCGTGCGGAGATCCTCGCGCACGTCGAGCGCGAGCGGCGCCGCGGGGCCTGCCGCGACGAACGCGCTCGACGGGTGCGCGCGCACTTCGTTGAACAGGTTGAACAGCGCGACCTGCTGCGTGTCGCTCATCCGGTCGCAGTCGTCGATCGCGTAGATGCCGATGCGCGGATCGAACGTGAACGCGCCGAGCGGGCTCTGCGGCGTCAGGTAGCGCGCATAGCCGTACGACGCGTCGCTCACGAGCGCCTGCAGCAGATGGGTGCGGCCGCAGCCGGGCTCGCCCCAGATGTAGAACGACCGATCCGGCACGGGGCCCGCCGCGAGCGCGAGGTCGAGCTTCTGCAGGCGCGAGATGAGCTCGTCGTTCTCCTCGTTCATGATGAAGTTGTCGAACGTGGCGGGCGGCGGCGTGCCGAGATCGAGCGTCAGTTGACGGGACACAACAGTCACAATGCGGGTCGGTTGAAAATACGCGCGCCGTACGCCGGGCACGCGCCGGGGCTTGCGTCTTCACGGGCTTCACGCGCGGCCGCACGCACGGCGCCACGCCGGTTTCGGCGCGGTTCGCTCGGCGATGAAAACGGGGACGTGTTGACCAAGATGCAATCCCTGACGATTCGGTGCTGGGAATTCCGGCCAACGGGCCGGCTTCGGGTAAAATCGCATTTTACCGACCTTCTCGCATTCCCCCATGAATCCTCCGAAATCCGCTCCCGACGCTCAGGGTCTGTCCTATCGCGACGCAGGTGTCGACATCGACGCGGGCGACGCACTCATCGACAAGATCAAGCCTTTTGCGAAGAAAACCCTGCGCGACGGCGTGCTCGGCGGCATCGGCGGGTTCGGCGCGCTGTTCGAAGTGCCGAAGAAGTACAAGGAGCCCGTGCTCGTGTCGGGCACCGACGGCGTGGGCACCAAGCTCAAGCTGGCGTTTCATCTGAACAAACACGACACCGTCGGCCAGGATCTCGTCGCGATGAGCGTGAACGACATCCTCGTGCAGGGCGCCGAGCCGCTGTTCTTCCTCGATTACTTCGCGTGCGGCAAGCTCGACGTCGACACCGCTGCAACGGTCGTCAAGGGCATCGCGCAGGGTTGCGAACTGTCGGGCTGCGCGCTGATCGGCGGTGAAACGGCCGAAATGCCGGGCATGTACCCGGACGGCGAGTACGACCTGGCCGGCTTTGCAGTCGGCGCGGTCGAGAAGAGCAAGATCATCGACGGCAGCACGATCGCCGAAGGCGACGTGGTGCTGGGCCTCGCATCGAGCGGCATCCACTCGAACGGCTTCTCGCTGGTGCGCAAGATCATCGAGCGCGCGAACCCCGACCTGTCGGCCGATTTCCACGGCCGCTCGCTGGCCGATGCGCTGATGGCGCCCACGCGCATCTACGTGAAGCCGTTGCTCGCGCTGATGCAGAAGCTGTCGGTGAAGGGCATGGCGCACATCACGGGCGGCGGTCTCGTCGAGAACATTCCGCGCGTGCTGCGCGAGGGCCTTACCGCCGAACTCGACCAGAACGCGTGGCCGCTGCCGCCGCTGTTCAAGTGGCTGCAGGAGCACGGTGGTGTCGCCGATGCGGAAATGCACCGCGTGTTCAACTGCGGCATCGGCATGGCCGTGATCGTTTCGGCGGCCGATGCCGACGCAGCGATCGCCGACCTGACCGCCGCCGGCGAACAGGTGTGGAAGATCGGCACCGTGCGTGCGACCCGCGAAGGCGAGGCGCAGACGGTCGTGGTCTGACGCACTGCCAGCAGCAGATGCAGCAAGGAAAGCCGCCCGGAGTCGATCCGGGCGGCTTTTTTTTCGGGCGCGGCTTGGCGTACGGGCGCGCGCCGATGAAGGAGGGGCGACGATGACCGAAGACGAACGCGCGATCCGCGAGCTCGTGGACAACTGGTTCGTATCGAGCCGGCGCGGCGACCTGGCGACCGTGCTCGACCTGATCGCCGACGACGCGATCTTCATGGTGGCCGGCAAGCCGCCGTTCGACAAGGCGGCGTTTGCGGCCGCGTCGCGCGACGCGAACGCCGGGGGCGGCAACGCGCCGAAGATCGACGGCCGTTACCGGATCGACGAACTGCGCGTATTGGGCGACTGGGCGTACATGCGCAATTTCATCGAGATCGACGCGACGCCGCCGGGCGGCGAGACGATCCGGCGGTCGGGCCATACGCTGACGATCTTCCGCAAGGCCGACGGCCGCTGGCAGCTCGTGCGCGACGCGAATCTGGTGACGCTCGCGCCGTGAGCGCGACGGTACCTGCCGGCGCTCATGCGGACGGCCGTGTCGCGCCCGCCGGCCGCGCACCGGCCAGCAGCGGCGGGACGAGCAGGTAAAGCAGTGCGGCCGCGGCCCAGACGAGCCCCGGCCACGTCGCGCGGGTCGCCGCATAGGTCGCGGTGACGACCAGCGGCCCCGCGACGCCGATCAGGCTCGCCACGCTCGCGAGCGCGCCTTGCAGTTCACCCTGGCGCGCATCGTCGACCTGTCGCGCGAGCATCGCCTGCAGTGCCGGCAACGTCATCCCGCCCGCCGCGAACAGCGGCAGCAGCGCGAACGGCACCCACGCGGCGGTTGCGAAAGCAATCGCCGCGAGCCCGATCGCGTCGCCCGCAAGGCCCAGTGCGAGTGCGCGGCGCTCGCCGAGCCGCGCGATCAGCGGACCGATCGCGAATGCCTGCGCGAGTGCGTGGCACGCGCCGTAGCCGGCCAGCGACAGCCCCGCGATCGGCGCCGACCAGCCGAAATGCTCCTGGCCGTACAGGATCCACAGCGTCGCGGGTGCCTGCGACACCAGCGCCACGATCACGTAAATGCCGATCAGCGGCACGAGCGCCGGTGCGCCGCTCAGCCGGCGCAGGCTGGTGAACGGATTGAGCGCGCCAACCGCATGGCCTTCGCGGGCCGGACGCGGCCGCGATTCCGGCAGCACGCGCCAGACGAGCACGAGGTTGAGCGCGTTGAGCACGGCGGCCGCGACGAACGGCGCGCGCAGGTGCAGCGCGCCGAGCAGGCCCCCGATCAGCGGGCCAGCGATGAAGCCGATGCCCATCATCGCGCCGAGCTGGCCGAAGCGTCGTGCGCGATCGGGTTCGGCGGTGACGTCGGTGACATAGGCGGTTGCGACCGCGACGTTCGCGCCGGTGATGCCCGCGATCAGCCGTCCCACGTAAAGCCACGCGAGGGTCGGCGCGAGCGCCATCAGCAGATAGTCGAGCGCGGCGCCCGCGAGCGACGCGAGCAGCACGGGCCGGCGGCCGAAGCGGTCGCTCAGCGCGCCGAGCAGCGGCGCGCACAGGAACTGCGCGAACGCGTACAGCGCGAGCAGGATCCCGTAATGGGTGTCGGTGCTGCCTGCGCTGGCGAGCGAGCGCAGCAGCCCGGGCAGGATCGGCATCACGATCCCGACGCCGATCGCGTCGAGCAGGACCGTGGCCAGGATGGCAATCAGGGACGGATTCAAGAGTGTGACTCTATCGGTGATAGAGTGGTGATTATTCCACAGCTTTCCCTATCGGTGATAGAGATGAAGGACACAGGGGCGCGGCTGACGCGCGACACGGTATTGCGCGCGGCGCTCGAACTGCTCGACGAAGTCGGCATCGACGGGCTGTCGACTCGGCGGCTCGCCGAGCGGCTCGGCGTGCAGTCGCCGACGCTTTACTGGCATTTCAAGAACAAGGGTGAGCTGCTCGATGCGATGGCCGAGGCGATCATGCTCGAGCGTCACGATGCGTCGCAGCCGCGGCCGGGCGAAGCGTGGGATGCATGGCTTTTAGACAACGCGCGCAGTTTCCGGCGCGCGCTGCTGGCCTATCGCGACGGCGCGCGCCTGCATGCCGGCACGCGGCCGCGCGCGCTGCACTTCAGCTCGATCGAGCGCAAGGTCGCACTGCTCGGCGACGCGGGTTTCGCGCCGGACGAGGCGGTCGACGTGATGTATGCGCTGGGCCGCTTCGTGGTCGGATGGGTGCTGGAAGAGCAGGCGGAACGGGACGGCGACGCCGATGCGCCGCTGCCGGACGCGGCCGAGTATCCGCTGCTCGCCGAGGGCTGGGCCGCGCTGCGCGAGCGCAGCGGCGACGAGGCGTTCGAGCGTGGTGTCGCGTGGATAGTCGACGGCGCCCGCGCGCGCCTGGCAGCGCGCAGGCGCGGCTGACGCGGTCAGCCCCGCGGGCTGCCGTCGAGCACGCGTTCGAGCGCGTCGAGTGCGCGGGCCGTCGAGTCCGGCGCGATGCAGTCGACGACGATCCGCTCCGGCATCGCGCGCAGCCAGGTGATCTGGCGCTTGCAGAGCTGGCGTGTCGCGAAGATGCCCTTGTCGCGCATCGTCCGGTAGTCGGTGTCGCCGTCGAGGAATTCCCATGCCTGCCGGTAGCCGACGCAGCGCATTGACGGCAGGTCGGGATGGAGGTCCTCGCGACGGCGCAGCCGCTCGACTTCGTCGATGAAGCCCGCGTCGAGCATCGCATCGAAGCGCTGTGCGATCCGTTTGTGCAATACCGCGCGATCCGACGGTTCGAGCGCGACCGGCACGAAGCGGTAAGCCGCGGCCGCATCGTCCGTGCGACGCGGTGCGGCGAGCAGCACCGACATCGGCTGCCCGCTCAGCATGAACACTTCGAGCGCCCGCTGGATCCGTTGCGAATCGTTCGGCGCGAGCCGCGCGGCCGTGTCGGGATCGACCTGCGCGAGCCGCGCATGCAACGCGGGCCAGCCATCGCGCTCGGCTTCGGCATCGAGCGTCGCGCGCACGTCCGGATCGGCGCCCGGCAGGTCGTTGAGCCCCTGCGTCAGCGCCTTGTAGTACAGCATCGTGCCGCCCGCGAGCAGCGGCGTGCGACCGCGGGCGGCAATCTCGCCGATCAGGCGCAGCGTGTCCGCGCGGAAACTCGCGGCCGAATATACGTCGGCCGGATCGATGATGTCGATCAGGTGATGCGGCACGCTCGCGCGCTCGTCGAGCGACGGTTTCGCGGTGCCGATATCCATGTCGCGGTAGACGAGCGCCGAATCGACGCTGACGATCTCGATCGGGCGGCGTGCGGCGAGCGCCAGCGCCGCGGCCGTCTTGCCCGAAGCGGTGGGGCCGAGCAGGCAGGCGATCGTCGTCGGGCTGGGGTTGGCGTGCGGTGCTGCGCTCATTGGCCGCGCATGAAGAGGCGGTCGAGATCGTTCAGCGTGAGCTGATACCACGTCGGCCGGCCGTGATTGCACTGGTCCGCGCGTTCGGTCGCTTCCATCTGCCGCAGCAGCGCGTTCATCTCGTCGAGCGTCAGGCGCCGGTTCGCGCGCACCGCGTGGTGGCACGCGAGCGTGCCGAGCAGTTCGTGCTGACGCTCGGTGAGCACGCGCGAGCCGCCGAACGCGTGCAGGTCGGCGAGTACCGCGCGCGCGAGCGACTGCAGGTCGGCATCCTTCAGCAGCGCCGGCACCGCGCGGATCGCGAGCGTCGTCGGCGACAGCACCGCCAGGTCGAAGCCGAGCGATTCGAGCGTGTCGCGTTCTTCCTCGACCGTGCCGATCTCGACCGGCGTGGCCGTCATCGAGATCGGCAGCAGCAGCGCCTGTACGGCGACCGAGCGGTCGGCGAGCGCGTTCTTGAACTGTTCGTACAGGATCCGCTCGTGTGCCGCGTGCATGTCGACGATCACGAGCCCGTGTGCATTCTGCGCGAGCACGTAGATGCCGTGGATCTGGCCCAGCGCGAAGCCGAGCGGCTGCTCGTCGTGCGCGGTGGCGGCGATCGGCGATGCGGCGAAACCCGGCAGCGGCACGATCGGTGCGTCGGCCGAATCGCGCGCGATGGTCGTCGTGCCGTCCGGCGTGCCCGCGCCCGTGTCCTTGCGGCCGAACAGCGCGTCATAGAGCGCGAGCGGCTGCGCGACGGGCAGTGTGCCCTGGGTCATCCGCGCCTGGCGCATCCAGGTGTTGCCTGACGATGAGGACGACGACGGCGACGAGAAGCCGCTGCCGCCGCTACCGCCAATGCCGCCGGCGCCGCCCGGACTCTGGCCGAGCGGCGTGTCGAGGAACGATGCCGGCCCGCGCGGGGCGGGCTCGATATGCGCGGCATGGCCGCCCGCGGTGGTTTCCGGCGACGCGCCCGCGTGGCGAGCAAGCGCGCGCTGGACCGCGTGGAACACGTACTGGTGGATCGAGCGCGAATCGCGGAAGCGCACCTCGATCTTCGACGGGTGCACGTTCACGTCGACGGCTTCGGGCGGCAGGTCGAGGAACAGCACGTACGACGGGTAGCGGTCACCGTGCAGCACGTCTTCGTAGGCCGCGCGTACCGCGTGCGTCAGCAGCTTGTCGCGCACGAAGCGGCCGTTGACGAAGAAGTATTGCTGGTCGGCGCGACCGCGGCTTGCGGTCGGCAGGCCGGCGCAGCCGTACACCGCGAGCGGGCCGGCCTGCTCGTCGAGCGGCAGGTGCGCGGTCGCGAAGCTGTCGCCGAGGATCTTCGCGACGCGCTGTGCCGGCTCGGTCGCATTCCAGTGCTCGACCGCCTTGCCGTTGTGCAGCACCGAGATCGCGACGTCCGGCCGCGCGAGCGCTGCGCGGCGGATCATCTCCAGGCAATGGCCGAACTCGGTCTGCTCGCTCTTCAGGAACTTGCGGCGCGCGGGCGTGTTGAAGTACAGCTCGCGGACCTCGATCGTCGTGCCGGTTGCGCCGGCGGCCGGCGACAGCACGCCCGTCTGCGCGTCGATCTTCATCGCGTGCGCGGCATCGGCCGTCCGGCTCGTGATCGACATCTCGGCGACCGACGCGATCGACGCGAGCGC
This sequence comes from Burkholderia sp. SRS-25, assembly GCF_004343765.1. NCBI lineage: Bacteria > Pseudomonadati > Pseudomonadota > Betaproteobacteria > Burkholderiales > Burkholderiaceae > Burkholderia > Burkholderia sp. SRS-25. Next base: position 19,681 of record NZ_PTXM01000025.1, on the reverse strand, counting down.
TTCGCCGCGGAACCCGAGCGTGGCGACCGCTTCGAGCTCCTCGAGCGAGCGGATCTTGCTGGTGGCATGGCGCATCAGTGCGAGCGCCAGCTCGTCCGGCGGAATTCCGCAGCCGTCGTCGGTGATCGAGATGCGTTTGACGCCGCCTTCTTCCAGCACGATGCGCAGTGTGCTGGCGCCGGCGTCCATCGCGTTCTCGAGCAGCTCCTTGACGACCGACGCCGGGCGTTCGACGACCTCGCCGGCGGCGATCTGGCTGATCAGCTGGTCGGGCAGGGGCTGGATCGCGCGCAGCGGGCGCGGAGCGGGGGCGGGCGCGGTGCCCGCGGCCGTTTCGGTGATATCGGACATGGCCGAATTATAGCGAGGCGGCGAACGCGTGCCGGGGCGACCGGCGGTTACGTTTTTTCACGGAGCCTTAAGGTAGTTTCGGTATCATGGGTCCGTCACACGCCCGGCCTTGACCGGTGGGCACTTCAGCCTTTTTCGGCCGTTCCGGCCCTATCGCCTTCGAGGAATCGCATTTGGATACGCTGCTTCATTTCGTCAACCTTGTCCTGCATATCGACACCTTCCTCGGCGATTTCATCCGGCAGTACGGCGCGTGGGTCTATCTCGTGCTGTTCCTGATCGTGTTCTGCGAGACGGGGCTCGTCGTGTTCCCGTTCCTGCCCGGCGATTCGCTGCTGTTCATCGGCGGCGCGTTCGCGGCGACGGGCGAAATGAATGTCGGCCTGCTGATCGTGCTGCTGCTCGTCGCGGCGATTTCCGGTAACACCGTGAACTACCTGATCGGCCGCTGGATCGGCCCTAAGGTGTTCAATACGCATATCCCCGTGCTCGAGCGCTTCCTCGACCGCGCCGCGCTGCAGAAAACCCACTCGTTCTACGACAAGCACGGCGGCAAGACGATCGTGCTCGCGCGCTTCATTCCGGTCGTGCGCACGTTCGCGCCGTTCGTCGCGGGTGCGTCGTCGATGAGCGCCGCGCGCTTCCAGCTCTTCAACGTGATCGGTGCGCTGGTGTGGGTGCTGCTGCTCGTGCTGCTCGGCTATTTCTTCGGCAACATCCCGTTCATCCGCCAGTACCTGAACGTGATCGTGCTGGTCGGGATCGGGGCGGCGATCGTGCCGGTCGCGCTTGGCGCGGTGTGGAAGCTGGTGCGCGGGAAGCAGTCGGATAATGTGCCGAAGGCGGGTGGGCGCTGAGCACGCGCGTTTCCATTTCTTTGCGGCAGTAAAAAAGCGTGGCAGTTGTGAACTGCCACGCTTTTTTTTCGTTCGCCGATGCTGTTACGCGGTGCGGTGCGCGACCGGCGTTTCGGGCGTCGGGTATTGCGCGTCGCGGAACGTTTCGAGGATCACGCGGTTGGTGTCGCAGTACACCTGCCAGTAGTGCTCGGGTGCCGCGGACGGGCGCACGAACAGCAGCGGGCCTTCCGGCGTGAACTGCAGCACGCCGACGTCCGGCACCGGGGTGGCCAGCACGTTCGGGATCTGCTGGATCGACGACTTCAGGCGGTTGATCGCGTCGACCGCATCGACCCCGTTCGCGATCTTCGCGGTCAGGTCGACGCGACGGTGCGACGTCGCGCTGTAGTTGGCGATGTTGTCCGAGAAGATCTTGTTGTTGCCGACGATCGTCACGATGTTGTCGGCGGTGATGATCGTCGTGCCGAACAGGCCAAGCTCCTTTACCGTGCCCGTGACGCCGCCTGCGCTGATCACGTCGCCGATCTTGAACGGGCGCAGCACCTGCATGAACACGCCGGCGGCGAAGTGCGCGAGCAGGCCGCCCCAGGCGGTGCCGATCGCGAGGCCGAGGCCGGCGAGCAGCGCGGCGAACGAGGTCGTCTGCACGCCGAAGATCTGCAGGATCGCGAGGATCAGCAGGATCGTCAGCAGCACGCCGACGACGGAGGTCAGGTAGTCGGTCAGTGTCGGGTCGACCTTGCCGCTGCGGCGCACGACCTTGCCGAGCAGGCGGGTGGCGATGTGGATCGCCCAGCGGCCGACGAACCATAAGACGATCGCGGCGAGGAGGTTGAGTCCGAAGTCGAGGCCGCGGGTCATCAGGAATTGCTGGGCTGTGGCGAGATCGATCATGCGTTCTCCGAAGTCAGGGGTAGAAGGGGCGGCGCATGCACCGGATGGGTGGCGCTTTTATAACCTGACCAGTAAGGGGCGGGCAACCGGCCTGACATTGCTTGACGTAATGAAAAACGGGCAGGACGCGTGTGCGTGCTGCCCGTTGGCGGGTGCCGGTCTCGTGCAAGTGGCGTCTGAAACGGCTCGAATGGCACGTGCGTGACGCTCCGTGAACGACTATATCGTCCGGCAGCGAATATGCCGATCGTCGTCAGTGGCGTCAGTCGTTCAGCGGGAGCTTGCGGATGATTGCGGCCACACACTCCAGGGGACCTGTCTCGGCTGTCCTGACGTGCACGTCAGGCGACAATGGCTTCTCGTAGGTCGACTCTATCCCCGTGAACTGCCGAATCGCTCCCCGCCGTGCCAACACATACAGGCCCTTCGGATCGCGGGCCTCTGCCACTTCCAATGACACGTCGACGAAGACTTCGATAAACGTGCCGGCAGCAAAGCGTTCACGGGCTTTGGCGCGCGCCTCGTGAAATGGCGAGATCAGTGCGGCAATGACGATGAGTCCTGCATCCACCATCAGCCGAGCGACTTCGGCGGTGCGTCGGATATTTTCGTGTCGATCAGCATCGCTGAATCCGAGATCTTGGTTCAGTCCCTCACGTAGGATGTCGCCGTCCAGCAGATACGTGCGAAGTCCGCGAGCATCAAGCTGCTCCTTCAGCAGATTCGCCAACGTCGACTTGCCGGCGCCGGAAACGCCAGTCAACCACACCACAAAGGCTCGATTCCGTTGCACGCGAGGATGTACCAATTGACAGCCTGATAGTGTGGCGGGCAGTAGATTTTTACAATCTTCAATCATCTCGGATTTAATGTGCTGATGATCGTGGGATCATTTTTATATCTACATATGAATGTATGAGAATTGTAACGCATTTTCTCGAATTTTTAACAAAATTCATGGTGATTCATAGGTTACGAAATCTTTCATGGATAGAGTCGTAACTACTGCGGATTGGGAAATGGGCTGGGGGGGAGTCGGGCGGAAACGTTACTCTCTTATAGTCCCAGGTCGACACTGGGCGCCCACGCACAGAATGAGAGCGTGAGGAAGTTCACCGCTGGAGCGCTAGTTGCGCAGGTGACGCGCGATAGGTTATTCGGGGTGCGATCGAAAATTCGCGATAACGCGAGCGTGATCTTTGAACGTGATGCTGTCGCTTTCGCTGGCGGGGGCGGGGCGGGGCGGGCAATGAATCAAGTATGGCTTCGCGGATTTTGGGTGAATTTATTGGAGGAGTGGTGAATTTCATTTCGCGTCAGGATATGTGACGTCATATCAAATGTGTGGGCGTGCGCATTGCGGAAGCGGCACCGGGTCGAGTGCTCCTGATTGGATTCGAAGGATTATTAAATTAGTATTTCGTCGCAGTCGCAGAGAAATGGAGGTGTGGTTATTTTTGAATATTCAGATTCGGACTGTTGAGGACTCACTTGAGTCGATCCAGGGCGCGCGATTCAACCTGAATACTCGTTACGTTACAACGACTTCGTGAGTTACTTGTGCCGCGGACTGAACGGCCGCTGCTGGACATCGGCGCCCTGCGCGACGATCGCCGTGCTCTCCGGCACTTCCTCCCAAGCACCCCGCAGGTCGACGAGCGGCTCGGACACGACCATGAACGCGTCGTCGCCGGCTTCGGCGATGCGCGGGTTGTGCGGATACAGCTCGTGCAGGTGCTTGAACGACGTGCTGTGGAACAGCGAGCGCGACTGCCGTTCGCTCGAGTAGCGCACCGCGATGATCCGTTCGCCGTCGGTCGCGCAGATCGTCATGTTGAGCGGGTCGGCCACGCGATGCTGCGTGGCGCTCTCCTCGATCACGCCGACCATCCGCTCGAGCGCCGGCAGCGGCGTCTGCTCGAGGCCGTAGGTCAGCGCGAGGCGGAACATCAGTTCGGAGTCGGTCGAACCTTCGAGCGTCGGGAACAGCGCGGGATCGACCTTCATCGTCAGGTCGCGGCGCAGCTTGTGGAAGTCGCGGATCAGCCCGTTGTGCGCGAACAGCCAGCGGCCGTGGCGGAACGGGTGGCAGTTGGTCTCCTGCACGGGGGTGTCGGTCGCCGCGCGGATGTGCGCAATGAACATTCGCGAGCGAATCGCGCGCGCGGCTTCGCGCAGGTTGCGGTCGTTCCACGCGGGATGCACGGAGCGGTAGCGGAACGGGAGTTCGTCGGGGTGCCCGTACCAGCCGATGCCGAAGCCGTCGCCGTTGGTGGTCGTCGCCCCCAGTTCCGAATGCAGGCTCTGGTCGATCAGCGAATGCTTCGCGCGGAACAGTACCGTCTCGAGGTGAATCGGATTACCCGTATAGGCGAGCCAGCGGCACATGGAGCGCTCCTTCACGATGGATCGTTCGCGCATGGTAGCCGACTTCGCGGTGCGTCCGTGCTTGTACACCGCCCGGCCGGCCCTTCGGGCAGGTACGCTGGCCAATCGTCATACATCGCTTGCCCGGCTCCGCGTCCGCGACGCTCAACCGGGCGGTCATCCGGCAATCCGACCGGGCGCCGCCACACGACGGCGCCGCCGCGGCCGTCGGTTCACTCGCCGAGCGCGTCCATCACACGCGCCGAATAGACGAGCGCCGCACCCGCGTTCAGCGCAATCGCGACGCCGAGCGCTTCCGCCACTTCCTCCTTGGTCGCGCCATGCTTGGCCGCTTCCGCGGTGTGCACGGCGATACAGCCGTCACAGCGCGTCGTGACGGCGACCGCGAGCGCGATCAGTTCACGCGTCTTCGCGTCGAGATGGCCCGTCTTGGCACCGGCGCCCGACAGCGCCTTGTAGCCGGCCAGCGTATCGGGCGACAGCTTGGCGATCTCGCCGATACGCGTCGAGAGTTCCTTCCGGTATTCGTTCCAGTTCAGCATGATGCGTCCTTTCGAGTTTGGGTGAGGGAGGGCGGCGGGTGCCGCGATCTCGGCGATGCAGGGCTATTCTGATCGTTCGCGCTGAGGGTTTCGATACGCTAGAGTGTCAATTTTTAGCGCGATCGTCTCATGGATGCGTTGAGTCAACTCCTGTCGCTGGGCCGCAGCCATGTCGAGCTCGACGTGCGCTGCCTGCTCGACGGGCCGTTCGCGATGCCGCACGACCCGTTGCCGTCCGGCGAGGCGGCGTTTCACCTGGTGCTGGCCGGAACCTGCCGGCTGCGTACCGCGGACGGGCGCACGCTGCAGCTCGCGGACGGCGATTTCGTGCTGCTGCCCGCGGGCGGCGCGCACGACCTGCTCGACGCAGGGGCCGGCCGGTCGCGGCCGGCTGCGGCGCTGCGCGAACAGGGCGCCGGAGGCGGCGCGGTGCTGCCGGTCAAGTCGAATCTCGATCCGGCCGAACCGGGCGGCGCGAGCGTGGACCTGCTGTGCGGGCGGTTCGTCTATGCGCGCGGCGCGGGCGAACTGCTGATGCGCACGTTGCCGCATGTGCTGCATGTCGGGTTGCGCGAGGCGTCGGGGTTCGCGCCGCTGCAACTGTTGACGAGCGTGCTGCGCACCGAGGCGTCGAACGGGCAGCCGGGCGCCGGCGCGATCGTGAACGCGCTCGGCCAGGCGCTGCTCGCGTACGCGTTGCGCGCATACGGTCGGGGTGCGCGCGTGCCGTCCGGCTGGCTGGCGCTGGCGGCCGACGCGCGGCTCGGCCCGTCGGTCCAGGCCGTTCTGCAGGCGCCGGAGAAACCGTGGACGGTCGAGTCGCTCGGCGATGCCTCCGCGATGTCGCGCGCGACGTACGCACGGCATTTCCGCGAGCGGGCCGGGATGAGCGTCGGCACATTCGTCGCGCAGATCCGGATGATGCACGCGTGCGCGCTGCTGCAGGACACGCAGCGCGGGCAGGCGGAGATCGGTCAGGCGGTCGGCTACCAGTCCGAGGCCGCCTTCGGGAAGGCGTTTCGCGCGGTGCTCGGCACGACGCCGGGACGCTGGCGGCGCGCGCAGCGCGGCATGTAAGACTGCAAGCGCGGCTGTCGTGGCACGCGCCAAAGCTGCTACCATGCGCGAAACGCAGTTCAACGAAAACGATTTCGAACAAGAAGAAAGAGAGGGCAAAGCAATGAACCAGACCACCATCCAGCAGCCGTCGTTCGCGTTCGTGGCCGCGTCGTGGGCCGCGCTGCTCGCCGGTTTCGCGGCATTCCTGATCGGTCTCTGGAACGCCGGCATGCAGCTCAACGAGAAGGGCTACTACTTCACCGTGCTGGTGTTCGGTCTCTATGCGGCAATCTCGCTGCAGAAGAGCGTCCGCGACCGCGCGGAAGGCATTCCCGTCACCGCCATCTACTACGGCCTCAGCTGGATCGCGCTGCTGCTGTCGATCGCGCTGCTGGTCGTCGGCCTCTTCAACGCGACGCTGCAGTTGAGCGAGAAGGGCTTCTACGCGATGTCGTTCGTGCTCGCGCTGTTCGGCTCGGTCGCCGTGCAGAAGAATACGCGCGACCTGCAGAACGCGAAGCCGCGCTATACCGACGCCGAATCGGCGCCGTCCGTCCAGGAGTGACGGCTCGCAAAGCGGGCGCCTTCCCGGCCGCCCGCTTTGCGACGACGGTCGCGGGCGACCCGCATTCGACGATGCGTCGCGGGCTTCCCGCCCATTCGTTTCATCCATGCCGGTGCGCATGACGATGGAGATATTCCGGATGCCTGACTTCACAGAAACCACGCGGCGCTTCCGCGCGGCCGCCCATGCCGTGGCGGCGCACACCGCGCTCGTGCTGGAGACGAACAACCTGCGCGGCGGTGCGGGGCTTGCGCAGGCCGTCGACAGCCTGAAGCGCCTCGTCTCGGCGCTGTCGAAGCAGACCGTGCCGCCCGCGGCGCTCGCGCAATGGATCATCACGCACGACGGCCTGCCGGCCGATGCGTGCGCGGAGATTGCCGCGCTGGCCGGCCGCCCGATCGATTTCGTCGAGATCGGCGCGAGCACCGGCTACTACGATGCGAAGAACGACGGGTTCGATCGCGTCGACGCGGCGCGCTGCGACATCGTCGTGTTCGGCGATGCCGACTGCCGGCCGGCCGACGATTGGCTCGAGCAACTGCTCGCACCGTTCGCGCGCGAAGCCGGCGATGCGCCCGCCGCGGTGGCGGGGCGCACCAGCTATGCGCCGAACGTCCTCGGCATCGCGCTGACGTCGATCGATTTCATGTATTTCCCGAGCCCGCTGCGTGAAGGTGCGACGCGCAATTTCTACGCGAACAACGTCGCGTTCCGGCGCGACGTGTTCGCGCAATTTCGCTACGAACCGCTCGACGGTGTCTATCGCGCGCATTGCCAGGTGATGGGGCTGCGGATGCAGGCAGCCGGCGTGGCCGTCGAGTTCGCACCGGCCGCGCACACCGAACATCGGCTGCCGGACACGCAACGCGAATCGCTGAAGCTGCGCTGGATGCGCGGCGAGGACAGCGTCGGCCTGACACCGTATCTCGTGAACGCGTACCTGCCGCGCGGCTGGCAGTGGCTCGGCCGAAGCGGCCCGCTCGGCCCGTTCTGCGTGATGGCGATGCGGCTCGGCTACAGCCTGCGCGCGCTGAATCGCCAGCAGTTGCCGCGGCTTGGCGCCGTCCGCTATCTCGCGGCCGTTGGCGTCACGATCGCGGCGTCCGCCGTCGATACGCTCGGCGCACTCGCACGCGGTTTGGGTCTCACCGGGCGTGCATCGGCCCGGCGCGATCTCGAAGCGCTGTCCTATCACCGTCATTGAACCGGCGCCGCGCATCACGCGCGGCCACGACACGCCGCAGCCTGCATCCATCCTGACAACGACCATGCCCTCTCTCGCCACCCGTGTTGCCTGCCTCGCCCTGTTTGCCGCCAGCGCCGGCGCCCATGCCGCACCGGTCGATCATGCGGGGCGCGGGATCTACCACTTCGCTTCGCAAAGCGGCTGCCCGTTCGCGAACGCGGCCGCCGCGGACTGCAATCGCGTCGCGCTCGATGCGCCGGACGTTCACGCGAGCATCGACACCGATGCGCACGCGATCGTCTTCTCGAGCGATGCGACGCGCCGCACGAAGGACGTGCTTGGCGACGTGCTGCTGCAGGGCACGGGTGTCGACGGCGACGGCCGGCGCGTGCCGCTGAGCGTGCACGTGCTGCTGCGTCGCGCCGGCGCGAAATGGGACCGCGACGTGTACGTCCATGCGCCCGTGCGTGGCAGGTTCACCGATGTCCGGATCGATCCGTATCGCGTGCGCGTGAAGGAGGGCGATGCCGAGCGTGACGTGCTCACGCCGGACGAAACGCAGGCGCTGTTCGCGCATCCGTCGCTGGCATCGAGACTCGCGCGGCATCTCGTGAAGGTGAGTGCGACCGATCCGAAGCAGCCGTCCGCGGACGACATCACGATCGCGCTTGGCGTCGGCGGCCTGACGAAGTCGGTCGCGCGTGCGAGCTTTACGTCGAACGCGCCGCTCGATGCCGACGTCGATCGCGCGCTCGCATCCGGCACGTGGACGATTCGTTTCGATGCGCTGAGCAATCACATTCCGGTGTGGGTCGCCCAGCGCGAGCTGTTCCTGTTCGGCCTGGACGGCAGCGCGCTGGTGAAGGACATGCTCACGCGCGGCTTCAGAAAGAACGACCGGATCGAATTCGGTGCGCGTGACGGTAACGGCTATCTGCGCGTTAACGGCCGCGAGGAGGCATTTGCGGGTGCGACCGCATCCGCGCACGCGTTCATGCAGGAAAGCTTCATCGGCCTGATCCTCGGATGGCGTCGTGATCCTGCTGGCGCTGCGGCGGCTGCGACGAAATCTGCTTCTGTTCGAGGCGAGCCGGCATGAGCGCGGCAGGCGAACTCCCGGCATCGCTGCAGGCAGCGCACGATGGACGCTTCGATTGTCTCGAGGCGCCCGTGCCGCGCGGGGCGGCGCGGGTGCGCGCGTACCTCGTCGATCGCCTCAAGCGGGCGGCGATTCGGCAGTTGCATCGCAGTACACATGGCGAGCGCTGGGTGCTGCGCATGTACCTGATCGGCGAGGAAGCGACCGAGTGCGCGTTGCACGAGGACTGGACCGGACAGCCGCCGGACTGGCTTGCGCCGCGGATCGAGCAGCATCTCGCGGACGAGCGTCGCCATGCCGCGGCGTTCGCCGATGCGCTGCGCGAGCGCGGCGTCGCGCCGTCGACAGCACCGCATGAGCCCGACTGGTTGAGCCGGCGCAAGATCATGCGATGGCGCCGGCTCGCGCAGCGCCATGCGCCGCATTTCTCGCAAGGCGTGCTCGTGCCGGCCTATGCGACGGGTCTGTGTGCGGAACAGATGGCGATGCGCGTGCTTGCGCGTCACTGCGCGACGATCGGCGATGCACATCCGCTGTACCCGCTACTCTCGCGCGTGCTCGCTGACGAGACGCGGCATGTCCGGCTCTGCTCGGACACGCTGCGCCGTCTCGTTGCGCCGTCCGAGGCAGCGCATCTCGCCGTGTTGCTGGACGAGATCCGCGCGATCGAAGCCGGTTTCGGCGTGACGGGAGCGCTGGCGATGGTCGCGGCCGGCTGGCTCCAGTCGCTTCGTCCGCGCGCATGATGCCGCGGATCGTCTATCTCGCGACGGCCGACGCACGCGGCCACCTGATGCGCGCGCAACTGCTCGTGCATGCGCTGCGTACGGCTGGCGCGCAGGTCGACGTGCTGACGACTTCCGATGCGGGGCAGGCGTTCCTGGCTGCGTTCGACATCGACGCGGCCGTGCTGTCCCGTCACTACGCAGTGCAGTTCGACGAACGGCAGAACATGCTGCGCGACGCAACCGATCGCAATGTCGCGCACTACGTGTTTCGGCCGACGCGCATGCTGCGTGACATCATTCGGCTGCGTGCGATCGTCTGCGATGCCGAGCTCGTGATCAACGACTCGTTTCATCCGGCGCTGTTGTTCATGGGGGCGATGCCGGGCTGGCGACGGCGCATCGTCCACGTGTATGGCGGCAGCCTGCGCCGCGCGTTGACCGCGAATTTCGATGCACGTCTGCCGCGCGCATTGGCGCGTGCATTTGCACGGATCGTCGACTGGCAGATCGATTCGGCGCGGTGCTGCATCGAACACGATTTTGCATACGATGCCGCCGATGACGTTCGGCGATCGTGCGTCCATTACCGTCTACCGACGCCGGTGCCGATCGTCGCCGAGCGGCCGGTTTCGGAACCGGCTGCAGCCGCCATCTATCTGAACCCGCACTTTCGCGATATCGCGCTCGCCGATGCGTTGTCGGCCGGCATGCGCGACGCGGGGCTCGCCACCCATCGCGTGGGCGAGGGCTATGCCGGGCACGGCGGCTGGACCGGCGTCGACGCCGACTGGGTGACGCGCGCCGCCCATGCACCGCTGATCGTGTCGGCGCCCGGCATGGCCGCGTTGTCGATCGCACGCGTGTATCAGCGCCCGATCCTGCTCGTGCAGTCCGACCAGCCCGAGCAGGTGAGCAACGCCGCGCGCGCCGCGCGGTTGCAACTCGTGCATCGCGTCGTCACGTGGCGCGGCGATGCGGCCGCGTTCCGGCGGGACGTCGGGCAGGCCGCAGCCGAACTGATGCGCCATCCCGGTACGCAGGCAGGAACGATCGCCGGCCGCGAGCACGCGCGTGCACGTGTCGACGCATGGGCGTCACGCCTCCTCGCGCTGCGTCCGCATGCGAAGCTGACCGATACGGAGACGCGATGCGAGGCGCCGGCGCCACGATGAGTTCGCTGTCGTTTCGTGACGATCGCCGGCCCGATATCCGGCAGATGCTGGCCGCGACGTTCGGCATGGCAGCCGGCCTCGCGATCTTCTTTGTGCTGGAGCGTAGCGTCACGCCGCGCTACGTGTTTGCCACGTCGATCGATGCGCGGATTCCGTTCATCGCGTGGTCGTGGTTCGTCTATGTCGGCTTCTTTCCGTTCGTGATTGCGCTTGCCGCGTATGCACGGCCACCCGCGTTCGCCGCGTTCAAGGAGGCTGTGCTGATCGCGTTCGTGCTCGGTGTCGTGTGCTTCCTGCTGTTTCCGGAAGCCGTGCCGCGGCCCGACGTCGCGGAGATCGGCAACACGTTCGTGCGTCACCGTCTCGCGCGCATGTGGCAGCTCGATCTCGCGGCCAATGGTTTTCCGAGCCTGCATGTCGCGGTGACGTGCCTTGCCTGCCGGATGCTGGTGGATCGGCGACGGCTCGTGACCGTGGCGGTCGGCCTGCTGATCTGCGCGTCGACGCTGACGCTCAAGCAGCATACGGTCGTCGATGTGCTGGGCGGCGTGGCGCTCGCGATGGTCAGTGCGCGGTGGGTCGAGCGGCGTTCGCTGCGGGGGAGGTTCGCGTGACGGATGCCCATGTTCATCATGCCGAGCCGAATGTCGAGCCGAATGTCGAGCTTGCGCGGTTCGTGCCCGATCCCGCGCTGTTTCGCGTGAGCGCGTTGCGTGTGGGTGCGGCACTGGCGGGCGACTGGCTGGTGATTGCCGCAGCGTTCGCGGTTGCGATCGCGTTTGGGCATCCGCTCGTGTACGCGTTGGCCGCGATCGTGATCGCGCGCAGCCAGCTAGCGCTCGCGGTGATGATGCACGAAGGCGCGCACGGGTTGCTGGCGCGGAACCGGCATGTCAACGACGCGGTGGGCCAACTGTTCGCGGCCGGCCCGCTGTGGCTGTCGCTGCGTACGTATCGTGCGGGCCACCTGAAGCATCATCGAGCGCCGATGGTGCAGGACGATCCCGTCGCGCTGCTGTTCGGCGTGCACGACTATCCGGTGACGCGCGGGCGGCTGATCGGCCGCCTGCTCGCGTACGCGTGCGGGATCGGCTACGTGACGAGCGTCGTGAAGCTCGCACGCGGCGAGTTTGCGCATGCGATGCCGAGGGTCGGGAAGTCGCGTGCGTACGCCGCTTGGGAAGTTGCGTCGATGCTGGCCGGCAATGGTGTGCTGTTCGGCGCGCTCGCATGGGCCGGGCATCCGCTGCTGTACGTCACGTTGTGGATCGTGCCGTCCGTCACGCTGCTGCCGCTCGCCGGGCAGGTGCGGGCGATCTTCGAACACGCGGGGCTGCCGGCCTGTGCGGACCAGAGCCGCAACGCGCGCACGATCGTCCGGCGTTCCTGGCAGACGTTCCTGTTCGGCCCGCACGCGATTCATTTTCATATCGAGCATCACCTGTTCGCGCGAATGCCGTTCCATCACCTGCCGGTCGTGCATCGGCAGCTTGCCGAGCGGCGGTTGCTGCCGGACGGCAATCTGTACGCGGGATATGGTGGTGTGCTGCGCGACGTCAGTGTGCGCTGGCGTGCGGGCAAGTCGGCCGGGTGCGGCTGAGTGTGTCACGAACATCATGGGGATGTCGCGCGCGATACGGAAGCGACAGACGCAAAAAAGCCTCCGCTTGGGAGGCTTTAATTTGCACTATCGAAGATAGTTGGTAGGGTGGGAGGGACTCGAACCCTCGACTCTCTGATTAAAAGTCAGATACTCTAACCAACTGAGTTACCACCCCACGTTCTTGAAACCTGTCGGTTCGTTGCTTCAACAACTTGGGCAACGACCTAAAGAGCAAAAGATTATAGCGACGGGTTGTCAGGCTGTCAACAACCCGCCGCGATAATTATTTGATCGTCTCGAGCTTGCCCTGCGCGGTCTGCGCAGCGTTCGACCCGGCGTACTGCGACACGACCTGCTCGAACGTCTTCTTCGCGGCCGCCTTCTGGCCTTGTTCGAGCTGGTTCGTGCCGATTGCCACGAGGGCGTCGGCCGCGCGCGGATGCTGCGGGAACTTGCTGACGATCCCTTGCCACGTTGCAGTCGAGCCGCGGTAGTCGCGCAGCGCGTATTGCGCATTGCCGTACCAGTACTGCGCGGTCGGCTGGTAGGGGCTCTGCGGATACTTCGCGATGAACGCGCGGAACGAAGCCGCGGCCGCCTTGAAGTTGCCGTTGCGGAACTGCTGCTGCGCCGCATTGAGCGCATCCGTTTCACCCGGCTGCACGGTGCCTTCGACACCATCGATCGTCGCCTGCTGCGGCTCGAACTTCTTGAGCCGCGTGTCGAGATCCTGGTAGTACTCCTTCTGCTGCCGCTCGAGCGTCGTCAGCCGGTTCGTCAGGTCCTCGTTCTCGCCGCGCAGCGTCGCGACCTGCTGGTTCAGCTGGTCGAGACGGCCGGATTGATCGAGGATCGTACGCTGGGCGGCGGACAACTGGCTCGCCAGGTTGTCGGTTTTGCTGCGCAGATCGAGCACGGCGCGGCGCGCTTCGTTGTCGTCGAACACGCCGGCGTGCGCCGGCGCGGCCGACCACGCCGCGCCGGCGACGCAGAATGCTGCGGCAACGCGCAGCAGGGATACACGGTGCGTCATACGGCGATTCTTCCGTTACTTACTGTTGGTAGACGAGGTCGGCGCGACGGTTCTGCGCCCACGATGCTTCGTCGTGACCCGTTGCCTGCGGCTTTTCCTTGCCGAGGCTCACGGCTTCCATTTGCGAATCGTTCACGCCGAGCAGCGCCATCGCACGACGGACGGCTTCCGCACGCTTCTGGCCCAGCGCGAGGTTGTACTCGCTCGTGCCGCGTTCATCGGTGTTGCCTTGGATCAGCACGTGGCGCTGCGGGTGGCTCTTCAGGTACTGAGCGTGCTGCTGCATCAGCGGCTGGTACTCGTCCTTCACCGAATAGCTGTCGAAGTCGAAATAGATGCTGCGCTTCGCGAGCGGGCTGTTCGGGTCGTTCAGCGGATCGACGTTCACTTGCGCGACGTTGTCGGCGCTCGGTTGCGTGCTGACTGCGCCCGCGTTGTTTGCCTTGTCGTCGAGCTTCACGCCCGACTTGCACGCTGCGAGCGCGCTGATCATCATCACGGCCAGGGCCAGACGAGCTTTATTCGACATCATGTTTACTCTCCTTGTGGTCATTGCATGAAGGGCCCCCACGACGGCTCACGAACGGAGCCGCCCTGGACGGACAGGATTTGCGGCGGCGCGCTGCCGTCGGAGGGCACTGCTGCCAGAACATTGCGACCACCCGATTGGGTAGCGTACAGAAGGTACTGGCCGTTTGCCGCGAAGCTCGGCGATTCGTCGCGATTCGTATTCGTGATGGCGTTCGCCGCGCCGGTCTGCAGATCCTGAACGTACAGCTTGAAGCCCCCACCCGTGCGGGAGATGTAAGCGAGCAGCTTGCCGTCCGGGCTGATACGCGGACTCGTGTTGTAGCTGCCGGTGAAAGTCACGCGCTGCGCGGCACCGGCGCTTTCACCCTGTGCCGGCATCCGGTAGATCTGCGGCGCGCCGCCGCGATCGCTCGTGAAGTAGATCCAGTGGCCGTCCGGCGAGTAGAACGGCTCGGTGTCGATCGAGCTGCTCTGCGTGAGGCGGCGCAGGCCGCCGCCCGTCGAGTTGACCGTATAGATTTGCGTGTTGCCCGTCAGCGACAGCGCTACGGCCAGCGTGTTGCTGTCCGGCGACCATGCCGGGGCGCTGTTGTTGCCCTTCTGGTCGGAGACGATGTAGCGGCGGCCGGTCGGCAGGTCGTGGATGTAGACGATCGGCTTCTTGCGCTCGAACGAGACATACGCGACCTTCGTGCCGCTCGGCGACCAGGACGGCGAGATGATCGGTTCGGTGCTCGACAGCGCGATGCGCGCGTTCTGGCCGTCCGAATCCGAGATCTGCAACTGGTAGCGGTTGCCGGTCTTGATCACGTACGACAGGCGCGTGGCGAACACGCCGCGCACGCCGAGCAGCTTCTGGTAGATGTAGTCGGCGATCTTGTGGCCGGCCGTGCGCAGCGTGGTGTCGGTGGCCGTCAGGGACAGGCCGCCGAGGCTTTGCTGCTTCACAGTGTCGTACAGGATGAAGTTGACCTTGTACTGGCCGTTTGCCTCGCGGTTCACGCTGCCGGCGACGAACGCATTCGCGCCCTTGGCCTTCCATGCGCCGAGATCGACCGATGCGCTCTCCGGCACCGGCGTGCTGCCTGCGTCGATGTTGGTGAATTTGCCGCTGCGGGCGAGGTCGGCCCGGACGATCGACGTGACCTGCTGCGGCAGGTTCGCCTCATTCGCGAAATTCGCGGTGGCGATGGGGAACTGGGTCGACCCGACACCGGTGATCAGCACGTTGACCTGGGCGTTAGCGGCGCTGCCCGCCGTAATCAGACACGAGGCCACGAGTGCCCTGAAACCTAGCTTTGTCATCAAACTCATGCTTCTTGCTTCCCGTATGACTTGGATCGCTGCGCAACGGCAGAGACAGTAAAAATACCCGATTCGTTCCCGTTCGACAGCGACGCCCGGAGTGTAAGCGCATTTCTTTTCACTCCGCCGCCTTGAAGGTAATCGTAATGTCCGACGGGGTACGACCGTTAGAATCGGGCGGCAACGGGACCGACGCGTGGATCGCATTCACCACGGCTTGATCCCACCCCGAATTCCCGCTGGAGCGGGAAACCGATGCGCTCAATACGTCACCGGTCGGCGTGCACCGAATCTTGACGACGGTGGTCAGGCCTGCTCGCTCGCCGCCCCAAACGATGTTCGGTTTGACGCGGCGGCGTACCTTGTCGGCATAGCCGGGCGTCGCGGCATTGCCGCCTGAGCCCGTGCCCGTGCCGCTTTTCGCGAGGCCGTCGCCGCCGCCTTCACCGGCGCCGGACAGGCCCTGCATCTGTGCCAGGCGTGCGCTGCGCTCGCGGTCGAGTTTCGCGTTCGCTGCCGCGTTGGCTTTCGCGCGCGCCGTGGCTTCGGCCTTCGCCTTGGCCTGGGCATCCGCCTTTGCCTTCGCGGCCGCGTCGGCCTTCGCCTTCGCCGCCTGCTGCGCTTCCAGTTGCGCCTGCTTCTGCTGCTGAAGTTTCTGCTGTTCGAGCTTTTGCTGCTCGGCGAGCTGCTGTTGCTTGAGCTTGTCGGCCTGCTTCTGCTTGTCGCGCTCCACGGCCTTCTGCGCGGCGAGCGCGGCTGCCTGCTGCGCCGCGAGCTGTGCGCGCCGCGTTTCCTCTTCCTGCCGGGCTTTCAGTTGCTGCGCGCGGCGCTGCTGTTCGAGCAATGCTTCACGCGCGGCTGCTTCCTGCTGCCGCTTCTTCTGCTGCAGCGCGATGTCGGCCTGCTCGTCGCGCACCGGGGGAGGGGGCGGCGCGACCTTGACGGGCGGTGTGGGTGTGACAACGGGCCGTGGCGCCGGGACATCGGGCACCTCGGTCCACAGCTCGGCTTCGGCGCCGGCCGGCGTGCTGTTCTGCCACTGCACGCCGTGATAGAGAAACAGCGCGAGCAGCACGTGCATCAGCGCGGCGAGCGCAAATGCGCGCCAGGTGCCGCGCTCGCGGGGAGGCTGAGGCGGGTAGGCGGAGCTGCGCGTGGATTGCTGCCGGTTCATTGCGATTTGACGAGGAGGCCGACGCGCTTGACGCCGCGCGCCTTCAGATCGGACATCACGGTCATGACCGCATCGTACTCCACGGTCTTGTCGGCCGCGATCACGACCGGCTGGTCGGGATGGTCAGCCTGCCGGGCCACGATGAAGCTGTCGAGCTCGGCCTTCGTCATCGTGTCTTCCTGGGTCGCGCCCGAGTCGCCCTTGTACTTGACGCTCATCGTGCGATCGGCCTTGATGTTGACGACGACGGGCGGCGTCTGCTCCTGCGGCGCGGCGTTGCCGACGGTCGGCAGGTTGATGATCGACGGGGCGACGAGCGGTGCGGTGACCATGAAGATCACGAGCAGCACCAGCATCACGTCGATGTACGGCACGACGTTGATGTCGGCCATTGCGCGGCGCGAGCGACCGCCGCGCATGCTGGATCGGATGGGGCTTCCTGCCATGGCGCGCTCCTTACTGGGCCTGACGCTGCAGGATGTTCGAGAACTCTTCGATGAAGGTCTCGAAGCGGATCGCGAGGCGGTCGATGTCGTGCGCGTAGCGGTTATACGCAACCACCGCCGGAATCGCGGCGAACAGGCCGATCGCGGTGGCGACGAGCGCCTCGGCGATGCCCGGCGCGACGTTCGCGAGCGTGGCCTGCTGCACGTTCGCGAGGCCGCGGAACGAGTTCATGATCCCCCAGACCGTGCCGAACAGACCGATGTAAGGGCTGACCGAGCCGACCGATGCGAGGAACGCGAGGTTCGCTTCGAGCACGTCCATTTCACGCTGGAATGACGCGCGCATCGCGCGGCGCGCACCGTCGAGCACGAGGCCCGGATCGCTGATGCGCTTTTCCTTCGCCTTCAGGAACTCGCGCATGCCCGATTCGAAGATCCGCTCCAGCGCGCCGATCGTGTGGCGGTTGTTGGCGGCGCTCTGGTACAGCGCCTGCAGGTCGCCGCCCGACCAGAAATCCTTCTCGAAGCGTTCGGTTTGCGCGCGTGCGCGGCGGATCGCAAACCACTTGCGGAAGATGAAGGTCCACGACATCAGCGACAGCAGCAGCAGCAGCCCCATCACGGCCTGGGCCAGCACGCTCGCGTTGAGGACGAGGGAAATGATCGACAGGTCTTGAGAAGTGTTCATAGAGGTTTGAGTAACGTCCCTTCGGGGCGCCCGGTATGCGTGTGGCGCGGCGCGCCGGCCATGCCTGGCGCCGAACCTTGCTTAGTATCGAATCAGAAAGGCAAGTTCATAGGCTTTGTCTAAACGGCGCTCATGCGAGCTTCGTTGACAGTGCAGTCTGCCCGTCGTTGATGACGGGCCCGCGCTGCAGCGCGTCGAGCACGGCCGGCGGGATGGCCGCAGGCCGGATGCCGGTACGGTCGACGCAGCCGAGGCGGATGTGCCCGGCCACGAGCAGCGTGTCTCCACACCAGGCTTCCTGCGTGAATTCCACCGATGCACGGCCGATGCGTCCGGGCCGACTCGTGATCGCCAGTGTGTCGTCGAGTCGCGCCGGGGCGCGGTAGTCGAGCGACGTGCTGCGGACGACGAAGATCGCGTCGGTATCGTCGGCGAGCTGGCGCTGGTCGATGCCGCATGCGCGCAGCCACTCGGTGCGGGCGCGTTCGAAGAACTTCAGGTAGTTGGCATAGAAGACGATGCCGCCTGCGTCGGTATCCTCGTAGTACACGCGCACCGGCCAGATGAAGCCGGACGGCGCTTCCGGGGAGCGGGTAGGCTGGGTCATGGCGCGCATTCTACCGGAAGCCAAGGACCTGATTCGTAACCGATTCGTAACGGAATGTAGTATGCCGTAGTACACTGCGGGCCGGCCCGAGGGGCGGGGCCCGCGTGGCTTCAGCCGCGGTGGACGGTCGGGCCGCCGGGGGCTTGCGCGATCGGCATCAGCTCGATCGTATTGACGTTGACATGCGCCGGGCGCGTCGCGATCCAGTAGATTGCATCGGCGATGTCCTCGGGCATGAGCGGCTGGACATTGTTGTAGACGTTCGCCGCCTTTGCGTCGTCGCCGCGATAGCGGACGTTCGAGAATTCGGTGCCGCCGCACAGGCCAGGCTCGATGTCGGTGACGCGCAGCGGCGTGCCGAGCAGATCGGCGCGCAGGTTCAGGCTGAATTGTCTGACGAAAGCCTTGGTCGCGCCGTAGACGTTCCCGCCCGCATAAGGGTACGAACCCGCGACCGAGCCGAGATTGAAGATGTGGCCGCGGCCGCGATCGATCATGCCGGGCAGCAGTGCGTGCGTGACCGTGACGAGGCCCGTGCAGTTCGTGTCGATCATCGTGTGCCATTCGTCGAGGCTGGCCTTTTGGGCCGGCTCGACGCCGAGCGCGAGGCCGGCGTTGTTGACGAGCACGTCGAGCGCCGCGAATTCGGCGGGAAGGGCGGCCGGCACGGCCTCGACGGCCGCGCGATCGCGTACGTCGAGCTCGAGCGGCAGAAGGGAATCGCCGAGTTCCGCGGCGAGTGCATCGAGACGTTCCTTGCGGCGCGCGGTCGCGACGACGCGGTGGCCTCCCTTGACGAAGGCACGGGCGATGGCGGCGCCGAAGCCGGCGGACGCGCCTGTGACGAACACGATCATTGCTGCTCCTGGTGGCTGACAAAATAGCGAGTGATATCCCGCAAGCCTACTGAGATTGCCGCACCGCGGCAAGGCGGCACAGCGTTCCCGCACGGGCGCGTAGAGTCTGGCCCCAATTGCTTTCGGCGCACCGCCGTGCGGTTGCCTATTCATGACGCATCCAATACACTAATGCGCTCATCACCCCCGCGTGACTGGCGATAGAACCCTTGGGGTTCAAGGTGGAGCATCCCACCGTGAAGCGCGGGGCGCCGTTTTTGCCGTTCGCCTGGGCAGCCGTTGTGCGCCGTCGCGTGCATCGCCGGTGGCTGTCCTGCCTCGCGTCATACGGATTCTTCCGCCACGTCGAGCTGGTCCCGCCAGCAGCGCACCGTACTCGGCCGCTCCGGTCAACCTGTACACACTTAACGGAAACCGTATGTTTGACAGAGCCCAAAGCACCATTGCGAACGTCGATCCCGAAATCTTTGCCGCGATCGAGCAGGAAAACCGCCGCCAGGAAGATCACATCGAGCTGATCGCGTCGGAAAACTACACGAGCCCGGCGGTGATGGCCGCACAGGGTTCGCAACTCACGAACAAGTACGCGGAAG